>JAHRHE010000045.1 GCA_020027965.1 Nitrospirota bacterium
GAACTCGGGGGTGAACCGGCGACGCTGGCCCATGAGGCACCTCCTGGGGGGGGGTATCGTGCCCCCTTTTGAGGTGTCCGTCAAACCCGGGCTAGCTCACGTTGGGTCAGATGAAAAGGTGTCAGTCTGGGCTCAAGATCCTGGTGCAAAACGTGAGGGGTCGCATCGGGGGTCAGGGGTCGCATTGGGGTCTGGTCGTGCATTACGACAATGTGTGCTTGCAAGACCCGGTCCCTCCAGTTGGTCCGGTCCCTGCAGTTGGTCCCTCCAGTGCGGCGCAGGAGGGGATATGGTCCTAGGCGCAGGCCTTGACCAATTTTCTGACTTCGCTGTCTTCTATTAATGCCGCGTGCAATCGTTGAATCGTGCCGGCCGATTGGTAGAGCAGATCCCCTTTGCCGAGCAAGGTTTCGGCGCCGCTCTGATCGAGAATCACTCGTGAGTCGCTAGCACTCTGGACGCGGAACGCGATGCGGGTAGGGAAGTTCGCCTTAATTAAGCCCGTGACCACATCCACGGAAGGGCGTTGGGTGGCGATGACCAGGTGAATCCCAGCGGCCCGAGCTTTTTGGGCCAGGCGCGTGATTAATTCCTCGGCCTCCTTGCCGAGCATGAGGACCATGTCAGCAAATTCATCGATCAGAACCACAACGTAGGGTAAGGCCTGCCATTTGCCATTGAATTCTACAAATTCACTACGGCGGTGTGTGCGAATGGTCTCATTAAACTCCTGAATGTTTCGCGTCTCGAGCGCGAGCATAGCTTCGTAGCGCTTCTCCATCTCCTCCACCATGCGCTTGAGTAAGGTTTTGGCATCGGTCTTAATATCGCTGATCACCGGGCAGGCAAGGTGCGGCAGTTTTTTGTAAGCCGCCAATTCGACCATCTTGGGGTCGATGAAAACAAAGCGCATCTCCTTGGCGGTATTCTTGCAGACGAGCCCGGCGATCAGATCATTGATAAATACGCTTTTGCCGGACCCAGTGGTGCCGGCAATGAGGAGGTGTGGCATCTGGACCAGATCTTCCACCACGGGGTCGCCAAGGGTGTCGACTCCGAGGGCCACCGGCAGGGTCACTTCTGATGAGCGGTACTTGGTGCTCTTGAGTACGTCACCCAAACGAATCACTCTACGCTGCTCACTAGGGATTTCAATACCGACGGTGTTCTTGCCGGGCAACGCCGTGATCACCCGCACACTTCGAGCCCGCAACATGCGGGCAATGTCGTTCGCAATGCTAACAATTTTTGCACCTTTCGTTCCCGCGGTTGGTTCATATTCCAGCGTGGTGACGACCGGGCCCACCGTAATGTTGGTGATCTTGCCTTCAATCTTGAATTTACGGAGTTGAGTTTCAAGCTGCTTAACCAGGGCACTGAAGTCAGTGTTTTCAGAGGAGTGGGCCTTGCTCGTGTGAAAAATGTCGGTACCAGGTTTTGCATGCTTGGGGACTGCGGAGGTGAGGTCAACCTCGATTCCTCTCTCACTGTTTTCATCCTGATTGCCAGTTCTCGGTTGTGCAGAACGCTTATCATTGTCCCCATCAGCCTGAAGTGTGGTACGTGAGGCGAGCGGCTTCCTATCTATGTTGCCTGAAGGTTGACTGAGGAGGCGTCGCAGCAGAAAGAGCAGGTATTCAAAAAATTTCGCGGTATTGGAAACCGTCAAGTTACCCGTAACCACCAGGCTAGCCACGGCTGCAAAAATTAAACCGATGACGGCACCACCGTAGCCGACATTGTTGAGGAGTAGGTTACCAAGCGTTGTGCCGATCACCCCGCCAAAACCATTGGACAGATGCGTGGCTCTCGGATTTGGATTTTCAATATGAAACAGTCCGCAAAAAATCACTAAGATGCAGGCAAAGCCGAGCAGACGTTTGGTCTTGGGCCAGCGGACAAAGCCAAGCGCCATCAGTCCGCCCCAGAGGCAAACTATCAATGTGGTCGGTAGGCTAACAAGGCCGAACGTGTTCAGCAAAAAATCAGCCAGCCAGGCACCCGCCGGTCCGCCCATATTGTGATAGGTTTCACCTGTCGCAGAGAGCTTGATCGTGTCGGTAGGGGTGTAGGTGAGAAGGGCTAAGCCGGCAAAAATACCAGACGCAAGTACCGCAAAACCGAGCAGCTCAAAGAATGCGCTTTCCTTGGGCAGGAACGGCTTGCATTTCTCAATCAACATTCGGAACATGGAGATTGACCAGACCTTGCTTCAATCCTTGCCGATTAGAGTCGTTGGAGTGTCAGAACGATAAAAAAGGGAGGCATGCGCGCAGGCTATCAAAGGAGGCGGGAGTGGTCAACTGAAAAGGGGAATGTCCCGCTCCAGTCCAAGACAGCCTGAGTGATCGGGTCTTTCGATTCGAACTCCTTGAGTCCCGCATTGGGGTCTCGCATTGGGGTCTGGTCTTGTGGAGTCTACGCATTGGGGTCTGGTCTTGCATTACGGCAATGTATGATTGCAAGACCTGGCCCTCTCTTCTTATGGCCCTCTCTTCTTCTGCACGCCACGAACCGGATACGCCGCGACGATTGCCCGACACTGTCTTGTGACCTCAGGCAAGTAAGTCTGATCAATCTCGAACTCAAACGAGTGCTCCTGCTTGAGGTGGTCCGGTGTGATCTGAACCCGCATCATGAAATGTCCAAGACCATCGAACTGTCGGATGACAACTTTCAGCTCGGGTTCCATCGGGTCAAGTTCTGCTTCTGCGGCTTCCCCCTTGCCGAGTGCCTCGCACTCTTCGGCCCATCGCAGGAGATCAGTAACCATCAGGATCGCCCCAGATGCCCACACACTGGCGCCCAACGTCCCGCAATGCGCCGTGACCCTCAGCCAGTTGCTGTCGTCATAATCCTGGGAGTCCGGGAACTGCCGACCGTGAACCCAGAGCTGGACCCCCGCAATCTTGAAGTCCGGTTCGCCAAGCTCTTCAGGTGTCGGATGTCTGGGCACAGCTTCTCTCTAGGCCTAACGAGCTGTCGAGGGTCAGGCTTCGCTTCTGGTGTTTTGGCAGTTCGCCAACCGAGTCTCTCGAGAGTCGTGCCGGCCGACACCATCCGGAACCGCTCGCCGGCGGCGCGGGTCTGGCGAGAGGCCGTCGCCCAGGCCGGAACGGAAGTCAAGATTCAAGACCCGCTACTAACTCCGCTATTCATCGAGATCGTGGTGTGCGACTGGTGAGTCGTTTCTTGATCGTATCTTGAACATGTCGTTCGGTTCTTCGGCTCCAATCCGTCTTTTCGATAGACGGGAATATCCAACCCACTTTTTGCCATGCGTCAACGCGGAAGGAATCACCCCACACCACGATTTGAATCTTAAGTTTCACCTCTCCTTTGTGCTCGGGGAACCAGTTGGTCTCGATAACTCCCTTCTGTTCGTCAATCTGAATGAACCACTCGCTTTTGAACTGGCGAGTATCTCGATACTGTTCTAGACCGAGCCTTGCAGCTTGGAAGACATGAGCATCGGGGCGTGCAAAATCAGTTAGGAATGTCTCGCCCACATCTGAGTCAGCGCGTGCAGACATCGCTGAACACAGTAGAAACGAGGCGCTGAGCCAGACCAATGCGGTTGTCTTAGACAAGATAACCAGTGAGTATGCCGACCGGTATACCCCGCTACGGCAGACGACAATCGCGTGAGTGATTGTCTGCGCGGTCCAAAGACTCCCAAGGACCTCGGCGATTCTCCGGGCTTGTTGAGGACTTGTCAATGCCTTGCGGAGCCCCCGGGTGCCAGCAACCACTCAACGGAATTGTAGTCTGACCTCAATTTGTCCACTGTTACGTCGGGCGTACTCAGTTGGTACCTTTACTGACAATGGAGATAATTAAACTCCAAAATCTATCTATCGAGAAGGCTAGAATGAAGCAGATGGCGAACGAGAGATAGTAGAAAACGAAACCGCTGGATGCTGTGAACAGGTGTGAGATTGAAAATACAAGGGCTGATACTGCGACAAGCATTGCCGGGTAGTAGGTAACATAACTAGGAAACGTTGACTCTGGGTGGTGCCAAAGTTGAAACACTAGGATGGAGAACCCGAAACAAGATGCAGAGAGACACCACAGAAATCGATCAAACTGGTAAGAGCCCACTTGTTGCTCTATGTAAAACATTTCGTAGCGCCGAAAATAAACAATGCTGGCTGCAATAGCGAAGTAGACAATAGAGAAAATGACCCTCCACCAATAAATCGGTTTCTTATGTGTTTGCATACTTGTATTCGACCTGACGATGCATGAGCTTATTCCGTATAAGACCGCAGGTCCTCTGGCCCTGCAGTATAAGCCCCCCTAATTTCGCTGGCAAGGAAGCAACATAGGTGATTTACTTTCAGCGCTCAGCCGTCGGCTATAAACTCTTTGGGAGCTTCGAGAAGAGGTGGTGGGATTAGGAAGTCTGGGGGTCTGTAAGATTGGGGGTCCGGTCTTGCATTACGACAATGTGTGATTGCAAGACCTGGCCCTACCCTACTAGTGTCCATGACTCCCGGCCCCTTTGTTTCCCACCCCTTTGTTTCGTCCGTTAGCTAGACTTGGCCCGATGTCGGAGTCTGAGTTTATCGTCCACGATATAGGTCTTATACGCCTCTTCTGTAATCCAGTCCTTCCCGGAGTGATAACCGGTCTTGTGGTCAGCATAGGCGGCTATCGTGTTCCAGGTTAATAGGCAGTGATCATGTTCTCCATTGTCCGGATACTCGTCGAAAGTCCATTTGCGTGACGCATCGGTTACCGCTTCCAACTGGTCTAGGGTCCACCACACTCGATGGATGTAAACTGAATCAACCTCGGGCCAGTCGTCAACGTCGTCATAAATCTCATAGGTCAGGATATTCCCGCTCGCTGCGATCAGTTTGTGCAGTTGAATTACCTCCTGTCCGGTATTGTCCAAGGTATAAAGCCCGGCTGGTGCAAGCGGCTCAGACGGCAGGCGTGACACTTCCACCGTGACGGTTGCGGCGTCAACGCTACGTGCAACCTGAACGACCTTTGCCGTTGCTTCCTTGTAACTCACACCAGTGTGCCTAACTATTGACTAAGCTACTCTACCTATTCAGATCAGACAGCCTTCGAACGTGGCTGGCGATTCTCTGCGGTTGTCGAGGGCTTGTCAATGTCCTCCGGCGCCCGCCGGAGCCGACAACCACTCAGCGGAATTTTACCCTGACACCACTTCTTTCCCCCGCTATTGACCACTACCCCACATTCTCTCCTTCCACTCTGGCTCGCACCGAAGGCATCTGATGTGTATTGTCGCGATCGCAGGTCCCAGAGCTAGGGGCAATCCGAGGTAGAGGAGTCCAGCTTTCAGAAGCGGGTCTCCGGTTTGTGATAGTGCGAGCAGTACCGCAGGAACACAGACTGCCGATATGAGGAGGAGCAGTGGCTTTCGCTCGAAGATCACCTTCTTTTCTCCGCCACACCGTTTACACGGGAAGTCCTTCTTGTTCACCGTGCTCTTCCCACCAGAGCCTAACGACGGATTATCTGGTTCGGTCTCGGGCGCCAAGTTCGGTCGCCTGCAGTATAAGCCCCCCTAATTTAGCGGGCAAGGAGGCTGCACCGGTCAGCTGCTTTCTGCCATCAGCCATCGGCTAGCAGCCGGCAGGGTATCCTGTCTGACCATAAGCCATACGCCATTAGCGGGCCCCGCCTTTTGCGTACCCTTCCTCGATCATCACCTCCGCGACGTTCTTCTCATTGACGTAGACATCGGCCACCACGCGCTTGTAGACATCGAGGGCTTGCGGGACGACCGTGACCGGCCCCTCGTGGAGCAAGAGATCCATGCGCTGCGTTGCCTCGAACCCGCCGGACTCGGACGTCTCCGGCGCATTGAACCCTCTGATCCGGATCCGTTCCATCCCATACGCGAACGTATCGCCGTCGATCAACCGAATCTGCCAGCTATCCAGCAGACGCGCCCGGCCCAGAAGCCTCGTGAAGCGTAGCTCGTGAACCGTATCTCGTCCGGCAAGCATCCTCAACGAGATACGAGGTGCGAGATACGAACGACGCGTTTTGGCCCGGAGTGGAGACAGCGCGGTCCCCCCACGAAGGCGCCCGACGTACTGCCGATGCAGGGAAGATCGAGGTGGATTGACCTTGTGGCGTGACGCTGAGGCGGCGGGCTTGATGCGGTGGTCGGTGGTTGGTGAAGGTCCGGCGGTGGCGGGAGGAGAAGTGGTCGTCACCAGGGCGCCGGCCAGCAGTAACCCGGCCGCCCAGATTGCGGTCGAAGCAGATATTGGACGTTGCACGGGACGCCCCATAGCACCCTCCCTTGTCTTGTTCGCGCCTTATGCAAATGGAAGGTGCAAAACCTGTGCGAGAATCAGACTGCCTGGGGAGATTGGAGAGGAGGTAGTGAGAGTACGGCGACTGGGAGAGTTGATCAGGACATAAAAAGGCCCGCTCCTGTGTTGAGAACTGATGAGCGGGGAGCGTCTTGAGACGTGGACCGGACGCTGCGTGTGTGACCGAGCGTCCCGCATCTTCCTGTTTATCGGCCGAAGCCTTGCTTGAATGTGCCTACTGGCACCGAGCTGAAGATGCGCACCTTCGGTGATCGTCTCGGCTCGCCGTCACGGCATCCTCGGATTGGCTCACAGAAGCGGGCCACCCTTGTCCGGCGGCGTCATGGTTGCGGGAATCACCCCCCTTTCGCTTTTGGGGCCAAGCCCCAATGGCATTAGGATGCGCCTGACCGTGAGGCTTGTCAAGAGGCACTTTGCAGGGAGGGAATCGCATAATCCATGCCAAGCGATTGCCCGGCTCCCTCCCGCTCAACTCGGTTGACAAACCGGAAAACCCCATGCTGAAATGGCGAAACCGTGACGCGTGACGCGCGACCCGTGACGCGAAAGCTGGCCGTATTCCGAGTGTCTTACCCCGTCACTCGTCACCGGTCACCCGTCACCTTTTTCTAGAGGGGGTTGGACATGGATATGTTTGGAAAAGTTGGGTTGGTCGAACTTCCCATCCTGATCGCGCCCGATCAGAAGGCCTGGCTCGACCGCATGATCAAGGAAGGCAAGATCGCAATTCCGCCGGGCGGGACTCTGGAGAAGGGGTCCCTGTACTCGATGTTCATCCGAATGCTGCTCCACAACGCGATGGAGGAGCAGAAGCGGCAGGAAGCGCTGGAAGGGGAGGACGAAGACGAATAGGTAACCGTGACGCGTGACGCGTGGTCCGTGACACGCGGGATACGATCCTAAAGAGAACGAAACTGTATCTGAATGGATGCGGCCGTGTATCTTCAGTGATACGGGCACGAGGTTCGGGGCTAGAGGTTTCGGAATGCGGCATACGCGCTCTTGACTGTGTGTTCGATGTCCTGCGCGCTGTGAGCAGTCGAGAGAAAGGCAGCCTCGAACTGCGACGGCGCGAAGTAGATGCCCTTGGCGAGCATGCGGTGAAAGAATTTCGCATAGGCTTCAGTGTTTGACCGTTTCGCCGACGCGTAGTCGACCACCGGCCCTGCCGTAAAAAACGCCCCCAGCATGGATCCCACGCGCGTCTGGGTCAGCGGGACGCCGGCTTTCTTCGCGGCGGCTCCCAGTCCTTCTGCCAGCGCAGAAGCCTGTTCCTCGAGCTTCTTATAGACACCCGGTGCCTTCAACCGGGTCAGCGTTTCGATGCCCGCCGTCACGGCCAGGGGGTTGCCGGAGAGTGTGCCGGCCTGATAGACCGGCCCGGCCGGCGCGACCCACCGCATGATCTCCATCGGCCCGCCGTAGGCGCCGACCGGCAGCCCGCCGCCGATGATCTTCCCCAGACAGGTCAGGTCCGGCGTCACCCCGTAAAGGGCCTGGGCTCCGCCATAATGCACGCGGAAACCGGTGATGACTTCATCGAAGATCAGGAGGATTTCATGCGCACGCGTCAGCTCCCTGAGCGTGTGCAAGAAATCGTTCCCGGGTGGCACGACACCCATGTTGCCCGCAATCGGTTCGACGATGACGCAGGCCAGGTCTCGATGGTGCGTCTCGATGAGGCGTTGCACGGTGGTGAGATCGTTGTAAGGAGCGGTCAGTGTGTGCCGCGTGAAGTCGGCCGGCACGCCCGGGCAGTCGGGGAGGCCGAGTGTGGCCATCCCCGAGCCGGCTTTGGCCAGCAGATAGTCGCTGTGTCCGTGGTAGCAGCCTTCAAACTTGAGGATCAGGTCGCGCTGGGTGTAGGCGCGGGCCACACGAATGGCGCTCATGACGGCCTCGGTGCCGGAGCTCACCAACCGGACCTGCTCGATCGACGGCACGGCCTCCGCGATGAGTCGAGCCAGGCGGACCTCCTGTGCAGTCGGCGCCCCGTAGCTGGTGCCGGCGGACGCAGCTCGGGCGATGGCCTTGATCACCGGCGCCGGGGCGTGGCCCAGGATCATCGGTCCCCAGGACAGGACATAGTCAATGAAGCTGTTCCCGTCCACGTCGTAGAGACGGGAGCCCTTCGCGCGCGCAATGAACAACGGCTGGCCGCCGACCGATTTGAAGGCGCGGACCGGGCTGTTGACACCTCCGGGGATCAACCGCTGGGCTTCAGCAAAGAGCTTCTGCGATTTGGTAGTTTTCATGGGGTCATGGCGGATGGCCGATGGTTAATGGCTAATGGCCGATCGCGCGATGCAGGGGAAAGCGGCGCAATCTATCACGCAGTGGTTGAGAGGTCAATGATCCTGGCCGACCCCCTTTGATGCTTTGCGGCAGTGCCCCTCCTTTGTTAGAATGCCCCAGGAGAGCGGTCACCGGTGATTCATCTATGGTCAATGGCAAGATGCGCAAAGCGAAAATCATCTGCACGATTGGGCCGGCAAGCGACTCCCCCGAGGTGCTGGATCAGTTGATCGAGAGCGGGATGAACGCGGCCCGGTTGAACTTCTCGCACGGCACCCACGACTCGCACGGGCGAGCCGTCAAGGCGATCCGTGAAGCGGCCGGCCGGCTGCGCGCGGCCGTGGCGATCATTCAGGATCTGCAGGGGCCCCGGATCCGCGTGGGAACGCTCGGTCCGGAGGGGATCGGTCTCTCCCCGAACCAGCGCGTCAGACTGTTCCCGGGGGACGCACCCTCTGATCCCCGGACCGGTATCCATTATGGGGCCCGCTCCGTGGCGCCCACGTATGCCGCCGAGATTCCCGTGACCTATCCTCGTCTGGCCCAGGATGTCCAACCCGGTGCCCGCATCCTGATTGACGACGGGTTGATCGAGTTGATCGTCGAGCGGGTCTCGGGGGACAAGGTCGAATGTTCGGTGATCACGGGTGGACGAATTACCTCGCATAAAGGCATCAACCTGCCCGGTACCACGATCAGCGCGCCCACGTTGACCGACAAGGACCGGGAGGATCTCCGGTTCGGCCTCGCCCAAGGGGTGGACTATGTCGCCCTCTCGTTTGTGAGGGGACCGGAGGACGTGATCGCCGCCCGGAAGCTGATCGCCGAGTGCGGCGGCGATGTCCCGGTTATTGCCAAGCTCGAGCGGCCCGAAGCCATTGCCTGTCTTGAGTCCCTGCTCGATGAGGTGGACGGGGTCATGATCGCACGGGGAGACCTGGGCGTGGAACTGAGCCCGGAGGCGGTGCCCGTGCTTCAGAAGCAGATCATCGCGGAAGCGAACCGCCGAAGACGGCTCGTGATTACCGCCACCCAAATGCTGGAGTCTATGACGCAGAACCCCCGTCCCACTCGAGCCGAAGCCTCGGATGTGGCGAATGCGATCTTCGATGGAACGGACGCCGTGATGCTGTCGGCGGAAACGGCGATTGGCCGCTACCCCGTCGAGGCGGTGCGCGTCATGGATCGCATCGGCCGGGCCGCCGAGGAAGGGGCCCAGCCGGGAGTCGTCCGTCAGCCGATTCCCGAGAGCGGAGCTGTGTCGATTCCGGAGGCCATCTGCGCGGCCGCCTGCTCGGCCGCCTCGGTGACGAAGGCCGACGCGATCGTGGCCTTTAGTGAGACCGGCATGACCGCGAGGCTGATGTCGAAGCAGCGGCCGGCCGCTCCGATCATCTCGTTTACCCCGTTCGAGTCGGTGCGGCAACGCATGGCGCTCTACTGGGGAGTGGTGCCCCACACGATGCCCCAAATCACGCAGACCGATGAGCGGGTTCGAGAAGCCGAGCGCCGTTTAAAGGCGGAGGGACTCGCCGAGACCGGGCACCGGATCGTCATCTTGTCGGGAACGCGGATCGGCTACCGCGGGGGAACGAATTTAATGAAACTCCACGAAGTCAACTGATGTCATTCGCCAACGGTCAACCGTCACCGGTCACCGGTCACCGGTCACCCCGGTGCGCGCTGCGATCACTCCCGCTGGCAGTCGTCATCGGCCTGCTGCTGATGGCCGGTGATGGGCTGGCTCGGACGGGCGATATCAAGAGGGACCCGGCCGACCTGGTCAAGAAGTATGTTTCGCTGGACATGAAGGGGGCTCGGCTGGAGGCGATCTCCTGGGTCACGGTCAAACCCTATGTGAATTGGAAGGATGAACCGGTCTGGGGGCACACGGTCGTGATCCGGGACTTTGAGGTGGTCGACGACGTCTCGCGGTGGCAGGTGGTGGGCGCGCTCGAAGTGGTGATTCCGGTCAAGTTCCGAGTGCTGGGCTCGATGTACTGGGAGACCGCGTCGTTTGTGCCCCACCCCGAGCTCGAAGATGTGGGGTTCCGCGTGAAAGCGGTCGCTGGACGCTGGCGAATCATTGAACCGATGGCTCCGCCTCACGTCGGGCACAAACGCATGATCAATTACGTGCGGCAAGCCTTGCTGGATGAAACGGATGAGGCGCACCGGGCCCAACTGGCCTCGCTGTGGGAAGCGCTACGGAAAGCCGAATCAGGGATGGGAAAGTGACATGGCATGAGAGCACGAGAGAGTAAGTCCAGGGCCGCGGTCGACCTCCTGATCTTTGATCTGGATGGGACCCTGATCGAGTCGAGATGGGATATCGCCACGGCGGTCAACCTGACGCTCAGCGACCTCGGACTTCCGACGCGACCCCAGGAAGAGATCTTCAGCTTCGTCGGTGACGGCATCAAACGCCTGCTTCGTCTGGCCGTCGGGGAGGAGCGCCAGGCCGCGTATGATGACGCGTTGCGGGTCTTCCGGGGACATTACCTGGCCCACTGCCTGGACCGCACGCGATTCTATCCCGGGGTCGAGACGGTCCTGACCCACTTCGCCGACAAGCACAAGGCGGTGGCTACGAACAAGTCGCTGGAGTACACGACGAAGATTCTCGAGAAGCTGGGGGCGCATCATTTCGCCTATGTCGTGGGAGGAGACAACGGGTACGGACTCAAGCCGGAACCCGGCATGCTCGTGAAAGTGATGAAGGCATTGAACGTGGACAGGCAGCGCACGGTGCTCGTCGGCGACAGCACGAACGACATCAACGGCGGGCACAACGCCGGGATCAGGGTTTGCGCCGTGGGCTACGGCATGGGCAATCGCGAGAAGATGGCCGCCTGTGGACCGGACTGGTTCATCGAGAGACCGGAAGAACTCCTGGAGCTGTTCGAATGAAACACAGATTGAGGTCAAGGTTAAGGTCGAGGGAATGCGTGGCGGGTGTTGTCGGACTCTGCCTGGTACTTAACCTTAGCCTCAACCTTGACCTGCCTTTGGGCTTCGCCTCCGGTGCGGAGGATCCGAAGCCCAAAGGCCTTGCGGAGCGCGTCATCCAGCACAAGCTGGCAAATGGGATGACGGTGCTCCTGGTCGAACGGCACCAGACCCCGGTGGTCTCCATCAATCTGACCTTCGGCGTCGGCGGCCTCAACGAGGAAACCGGCAGGACCGGCGTCGCACACCTGTACGAGCACATGGCGTTCAAGGGGACGCGCAGTCTGGGGACGAGGGACTATGCGCGGGAGCGACCCTTGCTCGATGAGCTTGATCGGCTGAATGCGGCCATCGAGCAGCTTCGGGAGCAGTTGCGCGCGTCGGGGCAAGAGGATTCGCCGGAGTTGCAGAAACTCCGTCTGGCTTTCAAGGAGGCGCAGGACCGTGCCGGCGCGATCGTGGTGGGGAATGAGATGGCGCTGCTCTACCAGCGTCACGGGGCCGTCGGGCTCAATGCCTCCACGGGCAAGGATGTCACCCGGTACACGGTGAGTTTGCCCGCGAACCGATTACCGCTGTGGGCGGCGGTCGAAGCCGACCGGATGGCGAACCCGGTGCTGCGTGAGTTCTACAAGGAGCGCGCGGTGGTGATGGAAGAGCGGCGACTCCGGACCGAAGACAGCCCGGCGGGCCTGCTCTCCGAAGCGTTCGCGGCAGCGGCGTTCCAGGCGCATCCCTACGGCTTCCCGACCATCGGCTGGAGCTCCGATATCCTGGCGCTGACCCCCGGCGTCACTGAGCAGTTCTTCCGAACCTACTACGGGCCGGCCAATGCCGTGGTGGCGATCGTGGGAGACATCAATCCGCCCAAGGTTCTCACGCTGATCGAGAAGACCTTCGGGAAGATCGCCGGTACGCCGCCCCCGCCGGGTATCGTCACCATCGAGCCACCCCAGCGAGGTGAGCGGCGTGTCGAGATCGAATTCAACGCCGAACCGGTGCTGCTTATCGGATACCACAAGCCCGGCCTCGGCCATCCGGATGATTTCGTGTTCGATGTGCTGGACTCGGTCCTGTCGGAAGGCGTCACCTCGCGGCTGTACGATCGGTTGGTGCAGGAGAAACGGCTGGCCGTCTCGATCGGGACCGATTCCGGCTTTCCGGGAGTCCTGGGCCCGAACCTGTTCGTCGTCAGCGCCACGCCCCGCGCCCCACACACAACCGCGGAGTTGGAAGCGGCCATCTATGAAGAGCTCGACCGGCTGAAGACCGAGCCCGTGTCGGCGCAGGAGCTGGAGAAGGTGATGAACAATCTGGATGCCGGGCTGATCCGGTCTCTTCGGTCCAACAGTGGATTGGCTTCCCAGCTCGCGTACTATCAAACAGTCGCCAAGGATTGGCGGTACCTCTTGAAGGCGCGAGACCGGATTGCGGCTGTGACGCCGGCGGACATCCAGCGGGTCGCGGCTCAGTATCTTGTCAAGTCCAACCGCACCGTGGCGACCCTCGTCAAACCGGTCTCCTCTGCCAAGACGGCCTCGTCGGTCCCAGGGCTCTCAACCGGCACGAAGCAGGTGACACCATGAGGGACATGAAGCCCTTCGACTGCGCTCAGGGCAGGCCCTTCGACTGCGCTCAGGGCAGGCGTGAGGGGTAAGGAGTTAGATAAGAGGGGAACGATGAGGAATCGGATTCATGAGTCAAAGAGAGAGACGATGGCCGTTGTCTCGCTGCGATTGACAGCCTTGATCCTGGCGCTGGCTGTATACCCGATTCTCTGGCCTGCGTCACCTTCTGCTGCGAAATCGGCTAATACTGATCCGCGAGTGATGCGGTTCGAGCCGGTCCAGTTCAACCCGCCTCAGCCGGATCGGCTGGTCCTGGAGAACGGCATGGTGGTGTACCTGCTGGAAGACCACGAGCTGCCTCTGATCACGATCACGGCGCTGATGAGGACCGGGTCCTGGCTGGATGCTCCGGATAGAATCGGGCTGGCCGGTCTCGCGGGACATACGATGCGGACGGGTGGCACCAAGCGGATGGCGGCCGCTCAGGTGGACGCGGAGCTGGAACGCCTGGCTGCGGAGATCACGGTCGCGATCGGGACGGAGTCCGGGTCGGCGATGCTCGACGTGCTCAAGAAGGACCTGGACCGCGGCCTCCAGATTTTCGCCGACATCCTCATGACGCCGGCGTTCGATCCGGCTCGTGTCGAGCTGGCGAAACAGCAGGCGATCGAGGCGATCCGCCGGCGTCAGGACCGTCCGCAGTCCATCGTGGGGCGTGAATTTCCCAAGATGCTGTACGGGCCCGCCCATCCGTTCGCGCGGGAGAGCTCGGTGGAGTCCGTGACCAAGATCTCGCGCGAAGACCTGCTCGCGTTCCATGCGCGCACCGTGCACCCGAACGGGATCATCCTCGGCGTCACCGGCGACTTTGAAAAGGCCCCGATGCTGGCCGCACTGCGCAAGGCGTTCGGCTCCTGGACGGCTGGAGCCGTGCCGGAGATCGTGCTGCCGCCCGTGACGGCGGATGAGCCGGGGACGGGGCCGGATGGGAAGAGTGGCGCGGGCGGGAAGCGAATCGTGCGGTTCATCGGCAAGGGCACGTCGCAAACGCACGTACGGGTCGGGCACCTGTCGATCAAGGAGAACGACCCGGATTTTCCGGCGCTGTCCATTCTGAACGACATCCTGGGGGGGAGCTCATTCCGGAGCCGGCTGTTCCAGGACGTGCGGACGAAGCAGGGGTTGGCCTACTCGGTGGGCAGCGCGCTGCGGGCCGGTGTCCGGGAGCAGGGTTTCTGGTTGATGCGGGCGGAAACCAAATCGGATTCCACGCACGACGTCATCAGCCGCCTGGTGACCAACATGGAACGTCTCCGGGAGCAACCGGTGACGGACGCGGAGCTGGCGGAAGCCAAGGAGGCGTTCGTGAATTCGTTCGTCTTCTCCTTCACCAGTCCTTCCAGCATCGTGGCTCGACTGATCGGGCTGGAGTACGATGGCCTGCCCAAGGATTTTCTCCAGCAGCTCCGCGACAAGGTGGTGAAGCTGACGAAGGAGGACCTGCTGCGGGCAGCGCGTGCGCATCTGCATCCCGATCGGGTCAAGATCCTGGCGGTCGGTCCGGCCGAGGCGCTGCCGCGGCTGCTGTCGGGATTCGGAGAGGTAAAAGAAATCAAGCTGGCGCCAGAGGGGTGAGGGGGCAGGGCAGTCAGGGCGGGCCCCTGCTCGCAGAGCGCGCACACAAGAACGGGGGGAGCCGGGTGGCCTGGCTGACCCGCCTGCTCGCGGAGCGCGCACTCAGGATTGTTAGCAGCGGCCCTGCAGGATAGAGTGCTCGCTCGACGCGCGCAATTGGGGTCAGCCACGCCACCGGGTCTTGAGAGAAGGTGGATGGAGTGCCGGGGGACCCGTTGTGCTTCCGTTGCAACGGGTCGTGATGCGCGCAGTCTGAGGCTGCTAGGCCACGTGCCCGCATCGCCACCTAGAAAACGGGGTGGAGGTGTGCTGGGGTACCCGTTGCATTCTCGAGAGCAACGGGTACCCGGAATATCAGCACGGCGTGGCCGCCATCTGAAGCGCTCCGGAGCACAAGCGTGAAGCGCCCCTTGACAGGCTCGGGACGCCCTGAGCCCGTCGAAGGGCGTATCTCGTCAGGTTCTTCACGAGATACGAGATACGAGATGCGAAGGACGAACGACGAGCGACGCACCAACCGGCGGCCGCGACAGACGGGATGACGACATGAGTGGTGAGCGGATCGAGATCAGCGTCGTGCAGGGGAGTATTCTGGAAGTGGACGTCTCCGTGATCGTGAATGCAGCGAACAGCCTGGGTATCATGGGCGGAGGCGTCGCTGGCGTCATCAAGCGCGCAGCCGGGGCCGAGGTGGAGGAGGAAGCCCGACGTCAAGCGCCAATTCCAGTGGGTCGTGCCGTGCTGACCTCGGGCGGCAAAACACGCTACCAGCACATCATCCATGCGCCGACGATGCCGGAACCGGCGATGCGCATCGATCCTCACAACGTGGCGCTGGCGACCCGCGCGGTGCTCGCTCTGGCAGATGATCGCGGTTTCACGTCGGTGGCGATGCCGGGGATGGGCACCGGCGTCGGCGGAGTCTCGCGTGAAGAGGCGGCGGCGCTGATGGTCAAAGAGATCAAGGCCTATCCGGCCAAGACATTGCGGTCCGTGGTGCTGGTGGACGTGGCGCCGGCGATGGTACAAGCGTGGAGGAAGAGCTTATAGCGTATGGCTGATGGCGATCTTCAAGAGCTTATGGCTGATGGCATATAGCGTATGGCAAGAATTCTCCGGCCATAAGCCATTAACTATAAGCTCTTCGGACTGACCATTAGCCATTGGCTCTTCGTAGAAGGCCATGAGCCATTAGTCATACAGATGCCGCTCGAAGACGACTTTTGCGATATCGTGAAGAAGGCCCGCATGGGGCAGGGACTGTCGGTGGCGGATGTCGCCCACAAGGCCGGCCTGCCTCCCGGCGAGGTCACCATTCTGGAGCGGGCCGGTCGGGTCCCCACTCGGAACGAGGTCGTGGCCCTGGCTTCGGCCCTCCATCTGAGGGCAGAGCCCCTGATGCAGATTGCCCTGGAGGGATGGGGGCCTGCGCCCTCCCCCGCGCCCTTGAGTTGCGTCGAGACGGTCCTGGGCGACATCGGAGGTTACGCGGTCAAGGGCTATGTGGCCCATGATGCGGGGGAAGCCCTCCTGATTGACACCGCGTACAACGCGGATCGCATGCTGGAGATTGTCGCTCAGCGAGGCCTCCGCCTCCTCGGCGTATGTCTCACCCATGGCCACGCGGATCATGCCGGAGGGTTGGACGTGATTCTGCAACATTGGAGAGTTCCCGTGTACCTCGGCGAGGCAGACAAGTCCCTCCTGGGTTGGCGGCCGGCACGGGACTTGATGGCTCAGCCTGACGACGGGCGGACAATTGCGGTCGGTCGTCTGAAGATCCAGTGCATGACGACGCCCGGTCACACGCCCGGCGGCATCTGTTATCGGCTGGACCAGGATGGACGAGGGCTGTGCTTCGTCGGCGACACGTTGTTTGCGGGCTCGATTGGCCGGGCGAACCCGTTTTCCCTGTACCCGGTCCACCTCGAATCGGTGCGTCGGCGCGTCCTGACCCTGCCCGACCAGACCGACCTGCTCCCCGGCCACGGGCCTGCCACGACAGTGGCGGAGGAACGTCGACATAATCCCTTCGGAGCGGATGCCTGACTGGACAAGAGACATGAATCAGCATCGGCCGGACCGACCACCTGATGACCGCCGCTTCGAGACGATGGATCTGAGGGACCCGTTCGGCGACGTTCCCTTCGGAGTCGAGCCGCAGCCGCTCCGATTTTCCGATGTTGCCCTGCCGCTCGGTCTGTTCCTGGTGACGGTCTTCACGACCCTCTGGGCCGGGGCCTATGAGACGAACACGATTCCGTCTCTGGGCGCCTGGCAATTTCTGATGAACGATCCCGCCGTCCTGTGGAAGGGCGTCCCGTTCGCGGCGACGTTGCTGGGCATTCTCGTAACACACGAATTCGGACATTACGTGCTCTCGCGCATTCACCGGGTGCCCGCCAGCTTGCCGCTGTTCATTCCCGGTCCGCCGCACTTCATCGGCACCTTCGGCGCGATCATCCGCATGCGCGGGCCGATCCTGAGCCGGAAAGCACTGTTCGATATCGGAGTGGCCGGCCCTATCGCCGGATTTGTGGTGTCGGTGGCGGCCCTGGTCCTGGGTCTGCGACTGTCCCATGTGGTGCTGGTGAACCAGATGGACTACGGGATTCGCGTGGGGGCGCCTCTCCTGTTCGACTTTATGTCCTGGGCGACCATGGATCCCATCCCGCCAGGGTACGCGGTCAGCCTTCACCCGGTCGCGTTTGCCGCCTGGTTGGGACTGTTCATCACCTCGCTGAACCTGCTGCCCATCGGCCAGCTCGACGGGGGACACGTCGCGTACGCGCTGTGGGGCCGGCGGCAACAGACCGTCGCGCTGGCCACGGTCCCGCTCCTGTTGATGCTGGGCATGGTCAATGTCTACGTTGGAGGGTGGCCTGGCTGGTTCATCTGGGCGGCGCTGCCTGGGCTCATCGGGCTGGCCCATCCTCCGGTGGCAGACCCGGAGGCGGCGTTGGGCCGGACGCGGATCTGGGTCGGGAGGTCGGCGGTCGCGATCTTCGTGCTGAGCTTTACCCCGGTTCCGTTCTCCGTGGGTTGAAGGACGATGGGACTTCAGCGGCGAACCGCCATGGGGCTGGGAGTGGTCCTGATGGGAGGCCTTCTGGTCCTCGCGGCCATCCTCATCCAGGAGCCGGCCGGGAGCGTGGAGCCGCCCGGCGCGTCCGGTCAGTCGCGGTTTGCGCTGGTGATGGGCGGCGACGCCGTGCAGGATACGAAGACCGGGCTCATCTGGGAGCAGTCGCCGGACACGATTCACGACGTATGGAAGGAGTCGGTCGCACGCTGTCTCGCCAAGACCATGGGCGGCCGGAAAGGGTGGCGCGCTCCGACCGTGGACGAGCTCAAGAGTCTCATTGATTCCGAACGGCGAGACCCCGCCCTCCCCGAAGGCCATCCCTTTTCCAACATCAAGTCGGAGATCTACTGGTCGGCCACGCCCTCATCCACCGATGACATCGTTGCGTGGCAGGTCAGCTTCTTCAGCGGTCAGGCCGTCACCGACCAGAAGTCCGGCACGCGCCGCGTCTGGTGCGTCTTGAGCGGCCAGTCCGGCGCGAAGTAATCCAGCCTGGGCCCAATCGTCCATGATCTGTCCGAAATGTCGGTTCGAGCAGACGGATGGGAATGTGGAGTGCGTGCGATGCGGGGTGATCTTTGCCAAATTCCACGCGGCAATGGAGCGTCAGCCTGCGACGGGAGGCAGCGACCACGCGGCCGGCGTGACAGACGCCGCTACTGTGTCGAGTCGATTGGAATGGGTGAAGGACCTGGTCCTGTGGGTGGAGCCCGATGTGAACCCGTTCCATTTTGCCGGGCGGGCACTGGTCTTCGCCGGCCTCGCGGTCTGGAGCTGGAAGTTCATCTTCACGCCGATGGAAACCAACTACGTCGGCGAGTCTTTCATGCACAACATCAATCTGCCCTTCCATGAGGCCGGCCATCTCATCTTCTCGCCATTCGGACGGTTCCTCCAAGTGCTAGGCGGTACCCTGGGCCAGCTCTTGATGCCCCTGATCTGCGCCGGCGCCTTTCTGCTCAAGAACCGGGATCCGTTCGGCGCCTCCGTCGGTCTCTGGTGGACGGCGGAGAGCTTCATGGATATCGCGCCCTATATCAATGATGCCAGGGCGCTGGACCTCATCCTGCTCGGCGGCGTGACCGGGAAGGAGGTCGAAGACTATCATGACTGGGAGAACATCCTGGGGACCCTGGGGTGGCTCCAGTATGACCACGTTCTCGCGCGCGCGTCCTACACCCTCGGCATCCTGTTGATGTTCCTGGCCCTGATCTGGGGAGGGTCTCAACTCTATCGGCAATGGCAGCGTCTGAGCCGCACTGGGCAGTCTTCCTAGCTCGGGCGGACACTGACCGCTGACGGCTGACCGCTGACGGCTTCTCACCCGGCTTTTTCGATTTTGGCCCAGGAATCCCGGAGCGGGACCGTCCGGTTGAAGACGAGTCGTCCTGCGGAAGAATCAGGATCCACGCAAAAATAGCCCTGGCGCTCGAACTGGTACCGGCTGCCTGGCAGGGCGCCGGCAAGGCTTGGTTCCACCCAGCACCCTGTCAGCCGCTCCAGCGAAGTCGGATTCAACAACGAGGCGTAGGCCTGGCCCTCCGGCATATCGCCGGGATCGGCCTGGACAAAGAGGTGATCGTACAGACGCACGTCCGCTTGCAGCGCGTGGGCGGCTGACACCCAGTGTAGGGTGCCCTTGACCTTGCGGCCCTCCTGTGACGACCCGCTGCGCGTTTCCGGATCGTAGGTGCAGTGCAGCTCGATGACGTCGCCGGTCCGTTCGTCCTTGACCACTCCCACGCATTTGATGATGTACGCATAGCGGAGGCGGACCTCCTGCCCCGGAGCCAGGCGGAAGAACTTTTTCGGCGGCACCTCCCGGAAGTCGTCGTGCTCGATGTAGACGACCCGGGAAAACGGAACCTTCCTGGTCCCCATGCTCGGATCCTCCGGATTGTTCACGGCCTCCAACTCCTCCACCTGGCCGTCCGGATAGTTGTCGATGACCAGGCGGAGAGGCCGCAGCACGGCCATGACCCTCGGCGCGCGGCGATTCAGATCCTCGCGGATGAAGTGATCGAGCAGGGCCATCTCGACGACCGCATCACGCTTCGCCACGCCGATGTGCTCGCAAAACGCGCGAATGGCCTCCGGTGTATAACCCCGTCGCCGCAGGCC
>JAHRHE010000253.1 GCA_020027965.1 Nitrospirota bacterium
GGGTCCACCCCGCGCGCTCCAGGTAGTCGGGAAGGCGTTTCACCCACTCGATCGCCTCGTCCAGCGTCTTCACCTGCCACAGCCAGTACCCCGCAATCAGCTCCTTCGTCTCGGTAAAGGGCCCGTCGATCACCGTCCGCCGCTTCGCGCCGGAGAATTTGACCCGCGCACCCTTTGAGCTCGGCTGCAGCCCTTCACCTGCAAGCATCACACCGGCCTTCACCAGATCTTCGTTGTACTTCACCATGCCGGCGATGAGCTTCTCATCCGGAAGAATGCCCGCCTCACTATTCTTGTCGGCTGGCATCAGAACCATGACTCGCATCGTCGTGCCTCCTTTTTGTCCTTGTGCGTTCGCCTGCTGTAATCTTTTGACGTGTCCTTGGCTCACGTTCGGGCCGCGCGCTCGAGCGCGGCGATGTCGAGCTTCTTCATCTTGAGCATGGCTTCCATCACGCGCCCGGCCTTGGCGCGGTCTGGGTCGGCCAGGAGCCGGTACAGCTTCGTCGGCACAATCTGCCACGAGAGGCCGTAGCGGTCCTTCACCCAGCCGCACTGTTCGGCCTCGGGAACCGCCGAAAGAACCTTCCAGTAACGGTCCACCTCTGCCTGGTCCCCGCAAGGAATGGTGAATGAGACTGCTTCGTTGAACTTGAAGTGTGGCCCGCCATTGAGGCCGTTGAAGCCCCGGCCCATCAAGGTGAAGTCGACGGCCAGGACGTCCCCTTTCTTTCCACTCGGGTAGTCCGCCGGCGCCTTCACGACCTGGTCGATGTGCGAGTCCGGGAACAGGGACACGTAGAACTTCGCAGCCTCCTCCGCTTGGCCGTCGAACCACAGGCACGGGGTGATCGTGGATGTCCCCTTCACGGTGGTTGGTTGTTTACTTGACGCTATGGTTTTTTGCATATCGGCCTCCCTTTTTGCTGGTTTACTTTGACTCAAGTCGTCGCATCAGCCCTGAGCGCAGTGTTACCTAGTTCGGATGCGCATAGCGAAGTATGACGTTGCCCGACCGGTATGCCTTGGCCTCCAGGAGCTCCAGCCTCAAGCCCTTTGACGAACCATTGAGCAACGGCCGGCCGCTTCCGAGGAGGATCGGGCTGACAGCGAACTGATACTCGTCGATCAGACCGTGTTGCGTGAGCTGAGACACAATCGAGCCGCTCCCAAAGACAATCATATCCTTGCCGGGCTGCCTCTTCATAGCCTCGATCTTGCCGGGGTTCAATTCATGCAAGAGGTGGGAATTCTCCCACGTCACCTCCTTCAGCGTTCGGGAGAAGACCAACTTGCTCATTTCGTTCAACCCGACCGCCATGGCGCGCATTTCCGGAGACCGGCGTCCGGCATCGTGCGGGTCCGCCGCGGTGGAGTCGTCGAGGGCATGCGGCCAGAATGCCGCGAAGAGCTCGTACGTGCGACGTCCGAACAGGATCGTGTCGAATCCTGGGATGGCCTCCGCGCCCGCTTTGTCAATCTCCCTGTCCGGCACGACCCAGTCTAAGTTCCCGTCGGGTCCCGCAAAGTAACCGTCCGCCGTCACTCGATTGAACATCACTATCCGTCGCATTGGATTCATTGCTCTCAATTCTGCCTCTACTTACATGTCGAACGGGAGCCCCCAAAATCGACACATAGGCGGAAGGAATCTTGACATATTCCCATATAGGAATATAATATGGTCAGCAATGCCACGAGCGTCGACGACTACGGATGTGTTTAACGCGATTGCCGAGCCCCGGCGGCGCCAGATTATCAACGCGCTGGCGGGAGGCCGGGCGCACGCGGTTGGGGAACTGGTCACCAGACTCCGCGTTTCTCAGCCGGCAATGTCCAAGCACCTCGGCGTGCTCCGCAAAGTGGGGATCGTCTCGGTGAGCAGGCACGGCAGGCGCCGGCTGTACCGCCTCAATGCCGGGGAGCTGAAACCCCACCAGCTCAACCGAATCAAGCAACAGGCTGAGCGTAAGGCCAGCGAACGGCCGGCGGACGAGGGCCGGCCCGCCAAAGACACACCCAAGACCTAACCCGAGGAGGGAGCATGATGCTGACGATTTCTGAGCAATCGATTCCTACATTAGAGATTACGAGGGAGGAGGAGATCGCCGCGCCAATCGAGATTGTGTTCGAGACACTCCTGGAACACCTCGGCCCGCGCCACGAAGTAGCCCCGGATGCACCGCTGCCCATGAAACTGGAGCCGTGGCCCGGGGGCCGCTGGTACCGGGATCTCGGAAACAACACCGGGCACTACTGGGGCCATGTGCAGGTGATCAAGCCGCCCAAGCTCCTGGAAATCTGGGGGCCACTCTTCATGTCCTACCCGGCAATCTCACACCTCACGTACCGGCTGACCTCAGAGGGTGGAGTCACGCGCCTCAAGCTGACGCATCGCGCGATCGGCCAGTTCCCTCTGGAAGACTGGAAGGGGGTTCAGGAGGGGATGGAGCCCTGGAGTCACACCCTCGTGAAAGTTCGTGAAGCCGTGGAACGTCGAATTGGAGCGAATGCCGAACGACGATAAGATAAGGGGACCGTGGTGTAGGGGCGCACCCTGGCTCGATCCGCCGAGTAGCCAGGAGCAGCGGGTTCGACTCCCGTTCGGTTCCTTCCCCTATATGGACATGGTTCCCGCGGAGTAGGTCTTGACTTACCGCAGTCTAGCGGACGTCAGTGAGTCTATCCGACAGCGCCACGTATCGCCCGTGGACCTCGTAAATGAATGCCTCGAAAAGATTGAACGCCTCAACCCAACGCTTCGCGCCTTCATTACGGTGACGGGAGACCAGGCGCGGCAGGGGGCCGAACGGGCCGAAGCAGAGATCGCAGGCGGCAAGTGGAGAGGCCCCTTGCACGGCATTCCCGTGGGCATCAAGGATTTCTTTGACACCGCAGGCATTAGAACCACCGCGGCCTTTGCGGCATTCGAGAATCGCGTCCCAACGAAAGACGCGGAGGCAGTCCGAAGGCTGAGAGAGGCCGGGGCCATCGTCATTGGGAAGACGAATATGCACGAGCTGGGCATGGGAACCACATCGGTGATTAGTCATTTCGGAAGCGTCCATAACCCGTGGGACCCTGGTTACGTTGCGGGCGGCTCTTCGGGAGGCTCGGGGGCGGCAATCGCCGCCGGCTTATGCTACGCGCCACGCTCGATACGGACGCCATCGGCTCGTGCCGTCTGCCGGCGTCTTGCTGCGGTGTGACAGGCTTCAAAGCCACTTACGGGCTAGTCAGCACGAAGGGCATTCTGGAGGGTGAGCCGGTTGACGAATTCATCATTCGTCTAGGCCACGCCGCCTTTATGTGCCGGTCGGCTGACGATGCCGCCATCCTGCTCGGTATGCTGGGGAATCCACGCGCGAGCGACAGCAAGTTCAAAGCTGATGAGCGTACGGCGATTGGCAGCGCCCAACATCCACGCCTTGGCGTTGTGACGAATTTCAAGGCGACCCCCGAAGTCCGCGCCGCCTTTCTAAAGACCATCGACACGTTCCATACTCTTGGGTACGCGACAACCGACGTCGAAGCTCCTCTGGAATTTCCCTCGCTCGATCTCGCAAACATCGAGGAAGACCGAACCACGATCTCACAAGTACTGTTCAAGGAGATCCAGGCCGTGTTGTTGCCCACGACAACGGATGTCACGCCCACGATCGAAGAGGCCGTTAGGGTTGCAGATCATCGGCCCACGATTGGGCGAGGGCGTGATTCTGGAGATCGCGCACAGGTTTCAGGAAGCTACGAACTGGCACGTCCAACACCCGAAGGTCGTCTGATAGGCTGTTCGGTCTGCGCGGATCGTGCATCGCGCGACGGAATCTGGAATTTGCGTTTCGTCGCCTGAGTTGAATATGTCGTTCCAGGAGGAGGGCACTCAACAGCATGCCCAGGATCAGCCTCTCGGCCGCAGCCGCAGCAATCGCGAGCCGTGACAAGGTCATGGCTGCGCTCATGCAGCGGACCGGCCCTTTCCGCCTGCCCAAACCGGCCACCGACCACTTTGCCGCGCTCGCCGAGAGCATCCTCTATCAGCAGCTGGCCGGCGCTGCGGCAGCCGCCATCCACGGCCGGTTCGTGGCGCTGTTCAACGGAGACCTATCTCCCAAAGCCGTCCTGGCGCTCCGCCCGGCGAAACTTCGCGCGGTAGGACTTTCGGGCAACAAAACGGCCTCGATCCGCGTCGAACACTTAAACAAGCTCTCTGACGAGGAAATCGTGGCGCGGCTGTCGGTTGTCCGCGGCATTGGCCGCTGGACGGCCGAGATGTTTCTGATCTTCCAGCTCCGCCGGCTCGACGTGTGGCCGGTGAGCGACTATGGGGTTCGGAAGGGCTACTCCCTGGCCTACGGGCTGCGCGATCTGCTGACGCCGAAACAGCTCCATGTTGAGGGGGATCGGTTCCGGCCCCATCGCACCGTGGCGGCATGGTGCTGCTGGCAGGCCGTCCATGAAGCGCGGCGAACGGGGCAGTGACCTCTACTGGAAGGGCGCGCCACTAGCCGGATGCCGGAACCGCCTGGGGAACGCGTCTCGACGATCGAGCTGTTCTTCGACCTTGTCTTCGTGTTCACGATCACGCAACTGACCAGCGCGGCTCATTGGCGCCTTCGGAGTGAGTTTGATTGCCGGCGGCGTCTTCCTCGCCGACCCGGCTTTCGGCTTCCCACCCGGGACACCGGATGGCGCGCCCGAGCACCTCAGCTGGCACGGAATCCTGCACGCCATCGCGCCCGCGGTGGGGTTCCTCTCATTGATTGTGGCGTGTTTTGTGTTTGCTCGTCGCTTTGCTCCCAAGCAGCGGGGGTGGGCAGCGTACTGTGCGATAACCGGCCTGGCCATTCTCACACTCAGCGTGTGGTCCAACCTGAGCCTCAATTTCGTGCCCTTATGGGTCGCGTTGGTGCTCGGTTTTGGATGGGTCTCCGTCATCGCGGCAAAGCTGATGACCGAGCTTCCCGACGCAAGCCGCTAAGACGAAGATTCGTCCAACCGATAGGGGACGATCAGCCTCGCGTAGCGGTGTAGAGTCGGCCACGAGACCCTGCGGCCTTGCGCGCTCAAGATGAATTCTGCCAGACTGTCCCCGTGGGGAAGACCCAGCAGAC
>JAHRHE010000046.1 GCA_020027965.1 Nitrospirota bacterium
TGCCGCCATGATTACTCGTGTGATTCTCATCGTGCTGGATGGCGTCGGCGTGGGGGAGATGCCGGATGCGGCTGCGTACGGGGATGCCGGGAGCCACACGCTGGCGCATGTCGCGGAGGCGGTCGGGGGACTCAAGATGCCCAACCTGGAAGCACTGGGCCTGGGGCACATCGGCGACATCGCCGGGGTGCGCCGCATGGGCAACCCGGACGCGTGCTTCGGGAAAATGGGCTCCCTATCCAAGGGGAAGGACACGACCACGGGGCACTGGGAGATTGCCGGGATCGTGAAGGACGACCCTTTTCCGACCTATCCGGCAGGATTTCCTCCTGACATCATAGAGGCCTTCCAGAAGACGATCGGGAGGCGGGTGCTTGGCAATCGGCCTGCCTCCGGCACAGAAATCATCAAGGAACTGGGAGAGGAACACCTGCGGACGGGCTCGCCGATCGTCTATACAAGCGCGGATAGCGTGTTTCAGATCGCGGCGCACGAGCGGGTGATCCCGGTCGATGAGTTGTACCGGATGTGCCGCGCGGCGCGGAAGTTATTGATGCCTCCCCATCAGGTCGCCAGAGTCATCGCGCGCCCGTTCGTCGGCGAGCCGGGCGCCTTTGTGCGGACCGAGTTGAGGCGCGATTTTTCGGTCGAGCCGCCGGGCCGGACCCTTCTGGATGAGTTGAGGAGTTCCGGTCTTCCAGTGGTTGCCATCGGGAAGATCGAGGACCTGTTCAACAGCCGCGGCATCTCGCGCGCGGTCCACACGGCCCACAATGCGGCCGGCATGGACGAAACGCTTCGGTCGCTGAAGACGCTGCCGCGCGGACTGGTCTTCGTGAACCTGGTGGATTTTGATACGCTGTACGGGCATCGCAATGATGCCATCGGGTTTGCGCGCGCGCTCGAGGAGTTCGATGCCTGGCTGCCGGAGGTATTGGGGGTGATGCAGCCGGCTGATCTCCTCTGCCTGACTGCTGATCACGGTAATGATCCCACCACGCCGAGCACGGACCATTCCCGTGAATACGTGCCGTTGCTGGCCTACGGGCCCCGGCTCACCCGGGGCGTGAACCTCGGCACGCGGATGAGCTTTTCGGATCTGGGCCAGACGATCACGGACGCACTGGGCGCAAAGCGGCTGGCTTCGGGAGAAAGTTTTCTGGATGCGCTCTTACCCGGCTGAGTGACTTCGTCGCAATGCGTGATGAGGGATGAGAGGACCCTGGGCGAGAGGCAAGGAGCCATAGGTCGGAATCTTTTCTATCGCCTCTATCCTAGTGCCTCTAGCCTTCTGAATGACGCATCACGTTTCACGCTTCACGGAATCTATGTCCTACGAGGCGAAACTTCAACAACTCGGCATCGAGCTGCCGGCCCCCCCGAAGCCCGTGGCCACGTATATTCCGGCCGTGCAGGCCGGCGAGCTGCTCTTCCTGAGCGGCGTGATCCCCTTGCGGGACGGAAAGCTGGCGGTGGAGGGGAAACTCGGGAAGGACCTGACGATTGAACAGGGCTACGAGGCGGCCCGCATCGCGCTGCTCAACGCGCTCGCCGTCATCCACCAGGAGCTCGGCACGCTCGACCGCGTGAGGCGAATTGTCCGGCTCGTTGGACACGTCGCCTCGGCGGCAGGCTTCGTCCAGCAGCCGGCCGTCATCAACGGGGCCTCCGATCTGCTGGTGCGTGTGTTCGAGGAGGCCGGGAGGCACGCGCGGGTCGCTGTCGGTGCGGCCGAGTTACCGCTGAATGCGCCGGTCGAGCTCGAGCTGATCGTTCACATCAGTGGGTAGCGAACCGCGGACAGGGGCCGGCCCACGACGTTCCACGGGTTTGGGAGGGGATGCGGCAATGATCAGAATGTGTCTGGTGGCTGGTTTGCTGGCGGCCAGTCTCGTGACGAGCGCCCCGGTGGGATGGGCCGACGAACGCGCCCTGACCGATGAGCAGTATGAGGCGGTCAAGCGTGCCAACATCCTATTCGTGGCGGTCCGGTCATCAACTTGGATGCCGCGCGGCCATACGCTCTACGACGCGCTGGCGACGCTTCGTACCAAGCTCGCCGCTGCGGGCTTCACCGTCGTGCCGGACGAGAGTCAGCCGCATGAGCTGATCCTGAAGGTGGAGTACCGGGAAGAGCGAGGGCAACAAATCCGATTTGATATGTTCGGCACGGACATTACCGGCGAGCTCCTCCTCGAGCACGTCACGCTGGGCCCGCTCCTCCAGATGACGATCCGGGAGTCCTCGAGTGAGGCTGCGTTCGGCACCCCGCCCTATCTGGACGCGCTGCAAAAGTTCGAAACGAATCCCTACTATTACTTTCTGGGCGACATCGTGAGGGCTCGGGTCGCCTCTCGTCTGGACATCACCGGTGGCCTGATCCTGGGGCTCCGACGGGTGGTACAGAAGGCTCCGGAGAGGGGCGATCAACAGGAGCAACTCTCGATGCGCCCCACCGACGAGCTCTACGCGCCCGACGCGCGCGAGAATGCGATCCGGGAGTTAGGCCGTCTCAAAGATCCGCGCGCCGTATCAATCCTGACCGCGTTGCTTGAGCACGCGGATCGAAGGGTTCGATTGCGATCGGCAGAATCGCTCGGGTTGATTCGTGCTCCTGAGTCCCGACCCGTGCTTGAACGGGTGGCCGAGCATGACCAGGATCCTCAGGTTCGGAAGGCCGCTGCCGGTGCTCTGGCAGGCATCCCTCCTTTGCGAGCGGTGCCGTGAGAGGGTGCCCGAGTCTCGGCTTGACACGAAAAATTTCCCCTTGTTATAGTGCGTGACACCCCTCGTTCTGCGGCGTACCTCCGTCCCGGCCTTCACGACTCCTGTCGCAGAGGGTGCGTTCGCCACGTCCAGGGTGCCACTCCATGCTTCATTCAGGAGATATCACCATGTCCCTGATTCACCGTGTTGCGCGTGGGCTGTTGATCCTCGGTCTCCCCATCGTTGTATGGCAGACTCCAGCGTGGGCCGAAACCAGCCTCTCCCCTGAAGCGGCTCCGCCCGGGGCCACCGTCACCGTGTCGGGGAAAGGGCTGGGTCAATTTAAGTCCACGCAGGTGAATCGAGTACTGTTCAACGGCCGTCCCGCGCTGATTCAGCGCTGGGAGGCTGACATCATTGAGGTGAAGGTCCCGTTACGGGCTGTGAGTGGTCCGGTCGAAGTGGTGAACGGGAAAAAGCGGCTGAAGGCCGGGACCTTCACGGTGACGCCTCCGACCATTGAGACCGTGACCCCCGTGGAAGTCGCGCCGGGGTCGATCCTTCAGATTGCGGGTGCCCATTTTGGGAGCACGGCCGGATCGAAGGATCCGAACACCATGTTCGGGGTGAACGACGTGCTGATCAGCGGCGTGCCGGCTCGGGTCCGGAAATGGCGCGATGATAAGATCGAGGTCCAGGTCCCCGCCACCGCGGCAAGCGGCGACGTGGTCGTCAGGCTCGCGTCCTCGGATCCATTGCCGGACGGCTCCTGCTGCGCGCCCGTGGAGTACAGCCTCAGCAACACGGTGGCTCTGAAGGTGTTGCCCTCTATCCGTCACGATCCGACCAGCGGACCGGTTGGGACGAAGGTCGTGATCTTCGGGAGGGATTTCGGGGAGAAGAAGTCAGCAGAGGATGCGGTCCTGTTCAACGGCCGCACGGCCACGGTGGCGCAGTGGACCAATCTCATGGTCGTGGTGCACGTGCCGTTGAACGCGACCAGCGGCCCGCTTGTCCTCAAGCGGGCCGGGCAGCAGCGGGTCGTGGGCACCTACACGGTCCTGACACCGAAGGCGACCGGTGTCACGCCGACCAGCGCCCCGGTCGGGAGTCTGGTCAGGATCACGGGGGAGCACTTTGGCTTCTATTCGGAGAGCGGGTCCACCCCCTTCGCGTTCACGGACTTCGACAAGGGAGAGAACGGAGTCAACATCGGCGGAGTCCCGGCCATTGTGTATCGATGGCACGACGACAAGATCGATGTGTGGGTCCCCTTCAGCGCAAAGAGCGGGCCCGTCATCGTGAGACGAGGCGCGACGACCCCGAAATCGGACGGTTCGTGCTGCGCTGAACGAGCGATCGTGTCCGTCGAGGCGGGGACCTTCACGGTCGTTGTACCGAAGGTCGAGTCCTACTCTCCCACCTCGGCCGGACTCGATGACATCGTTACGATCAAAGGCTCCGGATTCGGGACCTTCCTCAAGACCGCGGAGGCCACGCAACCCGGCCTCAATGAAGCAGGCCATGACTTTCTGCCGATCAAGCTTGGCGACGATATCGCCCGCAGCGAGGTCATCTTCAACGGAATCGCGGCGTTGGTAGAGTCCTGGACAGATACTGAAATCAAGGTGAAGGTTCCTCGGCGTCCCCTGTATGGAATCGGATCTGAGAAGCAATTCTCTCCCGATCTGAGCACCGGGCCGCTGGTCGTGCGTCGAGGCTCCTGGGATCTTCTACCGGATGGGAGTTGTTGCACGCCGAAGCGATGGGTGACTGTGGAGGCGGGACCATTCACGATCCAGGCCAAAGGCCTGCCGGATCAAGGATACTTTTCCGACAAGCATCCGGGGCGTGACTGAGGCTGGGACGGCCATGAAGGGCAGGGGTGGCACGAGCGCGGCAGTCTGCGTGTTGGCAGGCACGTTGCTGTGGCTGGCCCCATCGGCCAAGCTCCGTGCGGCGGAACGGAACGTGGTGTCCTCTGTCCAGAAGAGCGGGACGGAAGTCACCTTGCTCGGCGTCTATTTTCGCGATGCCAAGGTCGGATGGGCCGTCGGGAACGGCGGCGCCATTCTGAAAACCGCCGACGGCGGAAAGCGGTGGAAACCGGTCTCCAGCGGAACGACGAGGCTCCTCACGTCGGTGTTCTTCGCCGACGTCTTGCAAGGATGGGCGGTGGGAGCAAACGGGACCATCCTTCATTCGAAGGACGGCGGAACGAAATGGACGCCGCAAGCCAGCGGGACTCAGGCCGCCCTCTATGGATTATATGTTCTGACACCTTCGACGGGATGGGCCGTCGGCGCCGGTGGGACCATCCTCCAGACCAAGGACGGGGGCCAACACTGGGACGATCAGAATAGCGGGACCAGCGCCGTCTTGTATGCGGTCCAGTTTGTGGATCAAGACCATGGATGCGCCGTTGGCGCGCTCGGCACGATCCTGGCAACCGAAGACGGCGGGAAAACCTGGGTCAAACAGGAGATCCAAAGCGCCGGGACGTTCTTCGATGTTTTCCTGTCAGACCGTAGCAACAGGTGGGTGGTTGGGAACGCGGGCGCCATGTTCCAGACGATGGACGGGGGAGGACTGTGGGTCGACCGAACCTTTCCGTGCTCCGGGACCTGCACCAGGCCGACCGACTTGCTGAGGGTTCGTTTCACGGACCAGCACACCGGCTGGATCGTGGGGGAGCGAGGCGCCATCTTCCGCTCGACCGACGCCGGGTTCACCTGGGTTGAGCAGGACAACGGGGCGAAAGCTTCCCTCTACGGCCTCTCCTTTCCGGATCCTGCTCACGGATGGGCGACCGGAGAGCGAGGGACGATCCTCCACATCGCCGCGAAGTAACGACGATTTGGTGGTTTAGAGATCTGGGGATTTTAAAATCACTCAATCGCCAAATCTTGAAATCGTACTTTCCCGTCACCCTAGCTCTCCAAGACGGCTCTGGAGAATCGCCAAGGCGGCGAGTGTGGCGGTTTCGGATCGTAGAATTCTGGTCCCCAGCGTGACCGGCATGAACCCACAGTCCAATGCCAGACGGAGCTCCTCTGCCGTCCACCCGCCTTCCGGCCCCACTGCCAGGGTCACCTGATTCTCTGGGCCGCTGGGCAATCTGACCGTTGCCAAACTCTCTCCCGGGCCACGCTCGCCGAGGATCAGCCGCACCTCGCTTGAAGACTGTCCGACAAAGAACGCCTCGACCTCGCAGGGAGCCTGGATGGTCGGAAGCTCCCACCGCTCGGACTGCTGGGCGGCCTCCAAGACGATCCGCTGCCACCGTTCCTGCTGGGAGAGGAGTCGCCCGGGACGAGGCCGAACGATCACACGATTGGAAACAAGCGGGACGAGGGAGGCGACTCCCAGTTCAATGGTCTTCTGAAGGACCCAGTCCATCCGGTCTCCCTTGAGCAGAGCTTGACCCACGGTGATGGAGGGATGAAGCGGGCCGGGGCCTGTGCGGGTGTCGAGGATGCGACCGGTCAGCTCGCGGCGGTCAATTCGGGCGATGCGCACGAGGTATCGTCGCCTCTGGTCGTCACCGAACCAGATCTCTTCCCCGACCCGAACCCGAAGGCTCGTGCGCAAGTGATTCAACAGCGGGCCCGCAATGCTGAGCTGCCCGTTCTGGACCTGGTCGGCGGTGATAAAAAAGACCGGCATGGTTTGGGCTCACGCGGATGTTCGGGGAAGGCGGGAGGGGTGGTCTGGATTCCGTTCTGCGTGACGCGCCACCTAAGATTCGCCGCGCCGGGAGCGTGACAGGGCGAGAAGGCGGGGGCTGCGCGTGCACTCACTCGAAGAGGGTCTTCATGCGATCAAAGAACCCGTCTCCATCCTTATCCATGGAGAGTCCGCTCTCTTTCCCGAAGTCGGTCAAGAGTTCCCTCTGCCTTGACGTCAGCTTGGTCGGGATGTGAATCTTGACCTTCACGATCTGGTCCCCCATCGGCTCCCCCTTCAGACTGGGCACACCAAGCCCGCGCAGGCGAAGGGCCTTGTCCTGCTGCGTGCCGGCGGGGATCTTGATCACCGTGGTGCCCTTGAGCGTGGGGACCTCGACCTTGCCGCCGAGGGTCGCCGTGACCAGATTGACCGGGATGTCGCAGATGATGTCGCTGCCCTGGCGCTTGAACACAGGATGCGGTTTGACAGTCAGGGCCACGTACAGATCTCCCGGGGGCCCTCCGTTCGTGCCGTGTTCGCCCTCGTGGGCCAGACGCAGCCGCATGCCGGACTCGACACCGGCCGGGATGTTCACGGCGAGCGTCCGTTCGCGGTGGATCCGCTTCCGGCCCCGGCAGGTTCCGCAGGGCTCAGTGATGATCTGTCCGCTCCCCTCGCAGTGGTTGCAGGGACGACTGACGCTGAAGAACCCTTGCTGAAATCGGAGTTGTCCGGCACCCTTACAGGTGGGGCAGGTCTTGATGGCGGTGGAAGAGCGCGCGCCGGTGCCACGGCAATCCTGGCACAGCTCCCAGCGCGGAATCTTGAGCTTGGCCTCTTTGCCGTAGACCGCCTCCTCGAACGACAGTTCCAGGTTGTACTGGAGGTCCGTGCCGCGCTCGCTTCGCGACCGGCCCCGCCCAGCTCCGCCGAAGAAGTCCTCAAAAATATCATTGAAGACATCCCCGAAGCCGCCGCGCCCGAAGTCGAAGCCTTCGAAGCCGCCTCCAAATCCTTGCGGCCCCCCGGTGTGCCCGAACGTGTCGTACTTCCTGCGCTTGTCCTGATCGCTCAGGACTTCATAGGCCTCGTTGACTTCCTTGAATTTCTCCTCAGCGGACTTCTTCTGGGGTTCCCCGCTGTGCAGATCCGGATGGTACTGGCGGGCCAGCTTTCGGTAGGCCTTCTTGAGCTCCTCGTCCGACGCGTCGCGCTCGACCCCGAGCACCTCGTAGTAGTTGCGTTTAGTCACGCTCGCCATCGGGTGAAAGGTGGAGTGAGCACCGGATGATCCGGCGTCCGGTGCTACGCTGCCATTATTGTAACCTACTTCTTCTCTTTGTCCACTTCTTCAAATTCTGCGTCCACGACCTTCTCGTCGCCCTTGGCGGAACCGCCGCCGTTCCCGCCAGGTGACGCGCCTCGATCCGGCTCAGCTGAAGCCGACGCTTTTTTATACATCTCTTCGGCCAGTTTGTGCTGGGCCGAGTTCAACGACTGCACGGCGGATTCGATAGCCGCCGGGTCGTTGCCCTCCATCGTCTTGCGAACCGCGGCGATCGCCTCCTTGATCTTGTTCTGGTCGTCCTCACCGATCTTGTCGCCGTGTTCGGTGAGGTTCTTCTCAGTGCTGTAAATCAGGTTGTCCGCCTGGTTCCGGGCTTCGGCCAATTGCCGCCGTTTCTTGTCTTCCTCGGTGTGGGCCTGCCCCTCTCTGACCATGCGCTCAATTTCTTCCTTGCTCAGACCGCTTGAGGCAGTGATCTTGATCGACTGCTCCTTCTGCGTGCCGAGATCCTTGGCCGAGACGTGGACGATCCCGTTGGCGTCGATGTCGAACGTCACTTCGATCTGCGGGACCCCGCGCGGCGCCGGTGGAATTCCGACCAGATCAAACTGGCCGAGCAGCTTGTTATCAGAGGCCATCTCACGCTCGCCCTGGAAGACGCGGATCGTCACCGCGCTCTGGTTGTCCGCAGCGGTCGAGAAGACCTGGCTCTTCTTGGTCGGAATGGTGGTATTGCGCTCGATGAGGTGCGTGAAGATCCCGCCCAACGTCTCGATCCCCAGCGTCAGCGGGGTCACATCGAGGAGGAGCACGTCCTTCACTTCACCCTTCAAGACGCCGCCCTGAATGCCCGCGCCGATCGCCACCACCTCATCAGGGTTGACGCCCTTGTGCGGCTCCTTCCCGAAGAATTCCCGCACCACCTGCGTCACTTTCGGCATGCGGGTCATGCCCCCAACGAGCACCACCTCGTTGATATCTCGAGGGGTCACCCCGGCATCGGCCAGCGCCTTCCGACAGGGCTCGATCGTTTTCTGGATCAGGTCATCCACGAGTTGCTCGAGCTTCGACCGGGTCAGTTTCAGCACCATGTGCTTCGGGCCGCTCGCATCTGCCGTGATGAACGGGAGATTGATCTCGCTCTCCTGGGAAGAGGACAGCTCGATCTTGGCGCGTTCGGCCGCCTCCTTGAGGCGCTGCAGCGCCATGCGGTCCTTGCGCAGATCGATGCCCTGATCCTTCTTGAACTCGTCGACTAGCCAATCCATGATCCGGAGGTCGAAATCATCACCCCCCAAGAACGTGTCGCCGTTCGTCGATTTGACCTCGAACACGCCCTCGCCGATCTCGAGGATGGAGATGTCGAAGGTTCCACCGCCTAGGTCATACACGGCAATGCGCTCGTCCTTCTTTTTGTCGAGCCCGTACGCCAGTGATGCGGCGGTGGGTTCGTTGATGATCCGGAGCACGTTCAGGCCGGCGATCTGCCCGGCATCCTTGGTGGCCTGACGCTGGCTGTCGTCAAAATACGCCGGGACGGTAATCACCGCTTCGGTGACCTTTTCGCCGAGGTAGTCCTCAGCAGTCTGCTTCATCTTCTGGAGAATCATGGCCGAGATTTCGGCCGGGCTGTACCGCTTGCCGCGGATCTCGACGTGCGCGTCGCCGTTGCTCGCCTCCATGATCTTGTAGGGGAGCCGCTTGAGCGCCTCCTGCACCTGGCGGGTGTTGTATTTCCGTCCAATGAGCCGCTTGATGGAATAGATGGTGTTTTCGGGGTTCGTGATGGCCTGGCGTTTGGCGATCTGCCCGACCAGGCGTTCACCCTTGTCCGTGATGGCCACCACCGAGGGGGTGGTGCGGCTGCCTTCGGCGTTCGCGATCACCACCGGATCGCCGCCGCTCATGATGGCGACACACGAATTGGTCGTGCCAAGATCGATTCCAATTACCTTACCCATGGGCTTCTCCTTCCTGGATTAATGCGGTGCGTCACCTGGATGCTCACGAGTGTATTCATAGCCGTCGTCCTGTTGACCATCGGCGGGCGCTGGGGCGACGGCCACGGCGACCATCGCGGCACGCAAGACGCGGTCGTGCAGCAGGTATCCCTTCTGATACTCCTCGACCACGGTATTGTCCGGGGCCGTGCGGGATTCCACACGCGCCACAGCCTGGTGTAGTGCGGGGTCAAACGGGTTTCCGACGCTGTCAATCTGCCGGACCCCGAATCTCATGAGGGTCTCCAGAAATTGCTTGAGGGTCAACTCGACCCCTTGCACCAACCCCTCGCTCTCACGCTGCTCCTTCGACGCCTGGATGGCCCGCTCGAGATTATCAACGATTGGGAGCAGTTCCTTCAGAAGACCCTCGATTGCGAACTGAACGTATTCCCGTTGGTCTCGCTGCGCCCGCCGTTTGTAATTTTCGAACTCGGCTGCCAGGCGGAGGTATTTATCCTGAAGTTCCTGTTGCTCGTCCTGCTTGGGCACCGCCACCTCGGGCTGGGTCTCCTCCTCTGGCGGGGCCGAGGCCGTGTCTTCAGCAGGCCGATCGTCCTTCAACGATGAGTCCAACTGGCTGATTCTATTATCGTTTTTGTCTTTTGAGGCCACAGCCCGCACCTATATTGGCGTGAGATAGCCACCGGGCCCCTAAAGTCAACCAGAGAAGTCATTTTTGTTCGCAGGACACCGACGGGAGCGGAGAAGGAAGGGGGCACGTGGTCAGAAGGAAGGCGGCTCAGCATCAGTCGGCATCGTCTCGGCGTCCCCCCGAGACCTTCGATACAGCCAGGCCAAACCTTCCAGGACGAGCAGCGGCCGGACCTCCTGGATCGTGCGCGACTCCGGCGCAACCACCGATGCCCAGCCGCCTGTGGCGAGGACCCGGGCTGCCCCGCCCAGCTCGCCTTGCATGCGCGAAACGATTCCATCCACAAGCCCGGCGTGGCCGAAGATCAAGCCGGACTGGATGCCGCTCACAGTGTCCCGGCCGATCACCGCCTTCGGACGGATCAGGTCCACCCGGGGAAGCTGTGCGGTACGCGAGAAGAGCGCCTCCACGGCGATCCCAAGCCCCGGCGCAATCGCCCCGCCCAGATAGTCCCCGGACTGCGTGACCGCTCCGAAAGTGGTCGCCGTGCCGAGGTCGACGATGATCAGGCAGGTCCGGTAGCGGGCATAGGCTGCGGCCGCGCTCACCAAGCGGTCACTTCCCAATTCCCGAGGGTTGGTGGTGCGGAGCGTCAGGCCGGTCTCGAGGTCGGATGACACGAGAAGAGGAAGCCGGCGAAAGCATGTTTCCGCCATCCGCTCGAACACAGGCGTCAGACTCGGGACGACGCTGGACAGGATGACACCGGACACACCGTCAGGCTGGACCCCCGCGTCACGAAGCAGGTTGACCAAGACCATGCCATACTCATCGGATGTCTTGGACGCATCCGTGCCTACGCGCCAATGCCCCCGCAGGGCTTCGCCCTGGAACACTCCCCATCCCACGGTCGTGTTGCCGATGTCAATCGCAAGCAGCATCGAAGCCTCGTGACGCGTGACGTGTGACGGGTGATGGGGCATGATTCGGCTTTCAGCGATCAGCTTTTAGCGCTCAGTTAACAGCTTACAGTTCGCAGGTTTCACTCCTCAATCGTTCCGTCCACTGACCACCAACCCCTGACCACTAACCACTACCCCGTGACTCATCACGTCCGTTTACCGGAGATGGACCACGTCGCCGGCGTGAATCTCAACGAGCGGGCCGGTTTCGCCGCCGTCCCGCTTGATCTTGAGCGAGCCGTCGGGACCCAGGGAGTCTGCGAGACCCTCCACGACCTGTCCTCCGGCCAGGCTGATCCGGACGCGATGTCCCAGCGTTGAACAGAGGTTCGTGTATTCCTGTCCGATCTCCTCTCGTCGTCCTGCCCACAGCGCGTCGCACTGCCCTTCAAGCTCGGATAACCAACTGGCCAGCAGGGCAGCGCGATTGACCTGGCGATCCGTTTCAGATCTCAGCGAAGTGGCCAGGTCGCGCAGGTCCTCTGGAAACGCCTCCCTCCTGGTGTTCACGTTGATCCCGACCCCGACCACTACGTATGCGCTCTGGCTACTCGCGCCGCCGCCTTCACACAAGAGCCCCCCGACTTTCCGCTCGCCGATCAGAACATCGTTAGGCCATTTGAGTACGGGGTGCAAGCCGGTCACGGTCCGGATGGCGCGGGCGGCCGCGACCGCCGAGATCAACGGAAGCCAGGAGACGTCGTCCCGCCGGTGGTCCCCAGGCGGAGTTCGCCGCAGGATCACCGAGCAGTACAGATTCTCTCCGGGTGGTGAAAACCAACGCCGGCCAAGCCGTCCTCGTCCCGCCGTCTGACGATCTGCCGCCAGGACGGTCCCGTGCCCCGCCCCTTGCTGTGCCAGCACCAGCGCGGCGGTGTTGGTCGAATCAGTCTCCTCAAGAATGTGAAGCGCCCAGCCCAAGGTCCTGGTCTGCAGCAGCGCGCGGACGGCGTCGGCGCTCAGGTCTTGAAGGCCGGGTGGGGCTGCCATCGGTCAGCTCCTCGCCCGGGAACGCCGGCCGCGATCGGGCACAATGTCCAGACTTAGGTTGACAGCCGGCGCCGAATGCGTGAGCGCGCCGACCGAGATCAGATCGGGCCCCGCGGCGGCGAGGTCGCGCACGTTGGCCAGCGTAACCCCCCCGGACACTTCGATAAGGGCCCGCCCCTTGATCAGCTCTACCGCTTTCCTGATCGCAGGCACGTCCATGTTGTCGAGGAGAATGATGTCGGCTCCTCCATCGAGTGCGGCGCGAACGTCGCCGAGCGTCTGCGCCTCGACCTCGAGCTTCAAGCCGTGTGGGGCCCGCTCTCTGGCCTTCCGGCAGGCCTGGGTGAGAGCCGGACCGGCCAGGGCAGGCCAGGCTGCGGCCAGGGCCAGGTGATTGTCTTTAATCAAGAGACCGTCGGCCAGTCCAAACCGGTGGTTCGAGCCGCCCCCGAGCGCCACTGCCCATTTCTCCAGCGCGCGTAGGCCCGGTGTCGTCTTGCGGGTATCCACGATCTTGACAGGAAAGCCCCTCACCGCTTCGCAGAATCTCGACGTCAGCGTTGCGATCCCCGAGAGTCGCTGCAGAAAATTCAAGGCAACCCGCTCGCCCCTCAGGAGAGAGCGGCCATCGCCGTGGACGGTCAGGATAGCCGACCCGGCTTCGGCGTGCTGGCCGTCGCCCAGGCGCGCCGTGAGCCGGAGCGATGGATCTACTTGCGCGAAGACCTCTCGAGCCACCGCCACCCCGGCCACGACGAGCCCGTCGCGTTCCTCCGCCACGGCTGTTCCGGTGGCGGCGATCGGCTCAGAAAACAGCACCTCGGTGGTGATGTCCCCGTGACCCAGGTCCTCCGCCAGGGCGCGGGCCACCACGTCTCGCAATACAGCCGTCGAAGGTAATGAAGGCGTCGTCATTTCCCGCCTCCCGCGATCCCGCGCAAGCGCGCGAGCTCGCTGGACAGTTTTTCCTGTTCTGCCTGAAATGCGTGAAGCTTCTCACGATTCTTTTCCAGGACCTCCGACGGAGCCTTCGAAACAAAATCGGGGTTCGACAATTTGCTCTCGATCTGCGTGAGGTGCACGGCAAGCTCGCCGAGGCGCTTCTGGATTCGGGTTGTCTCCTTGGCGAGGTCCAGTCCCTCCAGCACGATGCCGACTTCCATGGCCCGCCCGCCCAGACTGACCAGGCTCACCGTGGCTGACTGGGGGTGCCGGATCGCTTTGCCGACCGAGAGCTCGCCGAGTCGCCCGAGCGAGATGATGAGCCCTGAGTGCGCCTTGAGTGAGCGCTCCGTGTCATCGTCAAAGGTGCGCACGCTCACCGCCGTCTTCCGGTTGGGAGAGATGCCCTGGGCGCCTCGAATGTCCCGAACTCCGGACACGAGCTTCTGGACCGGCAGCAGCTCCTCCTCGATCGTTTTCTCGATGAGTGCGGGGTTCGGCGTCGGATAGGGGGCCACCGTCACGCTGTCGCCGGTGTGCGGGAGTGTCTGCCAGATCTCTTCGGTGATGAATGGCATGAAGGGATGCAAGAGCCGAAGCAAGGTCTCAAAGCTTTCCACAAGGGTTTGGCGTGTGAGGGCGGCTTGCCTGGAGCCGGTGTCGGCCAGCGCCGGCTTGGCCAGCTCGAGGTACCAGTCGCAGTACTCGTGCCAGATGAATCGGTACAAAGCATTGGCGGCCTCGTCGAACCGGTACAGCGTGAGCCATTCGCCGACTTCGCCGATGCAGCGGTGCAGCCGGCTCGTGATCCATCGGTCCGCCATCGGTCGATCCGACCCCGCCGACCCCGCTGCCTCTGCCCAGGGGCCGTCCAGATGCATGAGGATGAAGCGCGCGGCATTCCAGATCTTGTTGGCGAAATTCCGGTATCCCTCGATGCGCTCCTCCGCCAGTCTGATGTCGCGACCGGGCGACGCCATGGCGGCCAGGGTAAACCGGAGCGCGTCGGTGCCGTATCGCTTCATCACGTTCAGCGGGTCGATCACATTGCCCTTGGATTTGCTCATCTTCTGGCCCTCGACATCGCGCACCAGGGCATGAATGTAGACGTCGCGGAACGGAACCTCCCCCGTGAACTTGAGACCCATCATGATCATTCGCGCGACCCAGAAGAACAAAATGTCGAGGCCGGTGACCAGGGTGCTGGTCGGATAGAAAGTCTTGAGTTCGGGTGTCTGCTCGGGCCATCCCAACGTGGAGAACGGCCAGAGGGCGGAGGAGAACCAGGTATCCAAGACGTCCGGGTCCCGGATGAACTCGCTCGTGCTGCAGTCCGGGCAGTGAGCCGGGGCAGTCCTGGCCACGATGGGCTTGGCGTCGGAGGTGATCGTGTAGGATTTCTTGGAGGCGGCGGGGAGTTTTTCAGCCTCTGCCGTGCCTCCCGCTCGGTGCGCGGCCTCCAGAATCGCTTCCTGGTTACAACCTCGACAATACCAGGCCGGGATCTGGTGACCCCACCAGATCTGGCGGGAGATGCACCAGTCTTTGATGTCCCGCATCCAGCCCAGGTAGTTGTTGACCCAGCCTTCAGGGATCAAACGAACTCGTCCATCCTCCACTGCCTTGATCGCAGGCTCGGCCAGCGGCTTGATCCTCACGAACCACTGGGGCGAGAGGTACGGCTCGACCACAGTCTTGCACCGATAGCATCTGCCCAACGCCATCTTATGGTCTTCAACTTTGGCCAGGAAACCACGATCGCGCAAAGCCTGCACGACTACGGCACGAGCTTCGCGAACAGGCTTCAGGGCGAGGTCCAATGCTGCATCTACTTGAGCTGCGTGAAGTCCAGCCTCGTCCATTTGCGCGTGTTCGTTGAATATCGCAATCCTGGGCAAGTTGTGACGTTCTCCTGCCTCAAAGTCGTTGAAGTCATGCGCCGGGGTGATCTTGACGGCGCCCGTTCCGAATTCGCGATTTACCAGGATCGGATCACCGACGATCGGAATGTCGCGAGACGTTAACGGCAGCTTCACCTTCCTCCCGATCAGGCGATTGTACCGTGGGTCCTCCAGGTGCACGGCGACCGCCGTATCCCCCAAGAGGGTTTCAGGCCTCGTGGTCGCCACCGTGAGCCGTTGCGTCGGATCGTCCGCGAGGGGGTAGTGGATATGGTAGAGGACGCCCACCGTGTCCTCATGCTCGACTTCGATGTCGGACAGGGCTGTGAGACAGCGGGGACACCAGTTGATCAACCGTTCGCCCCGGTACAGGAGCCCATCCTCGAACAGCCGGACGAAGACCTCGCGGACCGCCTTCGACAGACCTTCGTCCATGGTGAACCGGAGGCGGTCCCAGTCGCAGGATGCGCCCAGCGCCTTCAATTGCTGAAGGATGGCTCCGCCGGACCGCGCCTTCCACTCCCAGACTCGAGCGACGAACGCCTCGCGGCCCAGCGCCTCTCGCGTGGTCCCTTCGGCCACCAGTTGTTTTTCCACCACGTTCTGAGTGGCGATGCCGGCGTGATCGGTGCCGGGGAGCCAGAGGGCGTTGCGGCCCTGCATCCGGCGCCACCGGACCAAGATGTCCTGCAAGGTCGTGTTCAGCGCATGACCGATGTGGAGCGAACCCGTCACATTGGGGGGCGGGATGGCGATCGAATAAGGGCCTCCGGGGCGGTGGACGTCGGCGTGGAAGTATCGCCGGTCGGACCAGTACTGAGACCACCGTTCCTCGACCTGCTGAGGGTCGTAGGTTTTCTCTAACCGCCTTGCTGCCATGGTTGGCTGTTCCTACTTAGGACAAGCGGGGAAGCATCTTAACACGCTGCCACCAACCCGACAAGGAGCGCGGGTCACGCCCTGCGTCGAAAAGGCACGTGCGATGCTTGTGCCGATGAAGACGGTTGTGGTATAGATCGCGCCGCTAGACGCGAGGATGCGCGCCTGGAAGGGCATGCCGCTCCTTGCACAGACGGTTGCAGGCAGGAGGGGGGTCACTTCATCATGGCAAGAGGACGAGAGAAGGATCGAAGAGTTCGGAGAAAGCACCGCAAAAACGTGGAGCGTTTGAAGCGACTGGCCAAGAGTCGGCGAGCGAAGCGCGGAAAACGGTAGGCCTCACGCTCGTCCGTCCAGGATTCCGTTGCACTACGCGGTCAGCCGATCGATCTCTTTCTTGATTTCGGCGACGGCCAGGTCCGGCACAAGCTTCTGGACGGACTTCTCGACGGTGTCCCTGACTACATCCCGCATGATGCCGTCAAGCGACTGAGCCGCAAACTTCGACGCAATCTCTTGTACGGCCTCCTTGACCAGCTTGTCGATCGAACCGAGCTGTTGCTTGACCACGTCCGGCAGATGTTTCACCACGGTTGGCTCGGCCAGTTCCCTGACCAATCGCTCAGTGAGGGGACCGACCAGGTGTCCTGCGGAGAGCGTGAGGCGTTCCCGAATGACCGGCTCCATACTGGTGATCTGAGCCGCGACGATGTCGGGGAGCTCCCTCTGCACGGCAATCTTCGCGACCTTGGCCATTTCCTCTCGGGGAAAGGCCGCGGTAATCTGGCTGGGAAACTCGGCATGGACGATTTGCTGAAGGGTTAACTTGACCTGCTCGGCAAGCAGGCCGGGGAGAATCTGCGACACGGTCTGCTGCGCTCGATGCTTGGCCTGGTCGATCATGTGTGCGAGGAGGTTCGCCACGGTCTTGTCCAGCTCGGCATTGGGTTCCCTTTCTGGATCGCCCGGTTCAGGCATGGTGGCCGGCTTGCGTTGGAGGATAGGGGGTTTCGATTCCATGGAGGTCTCCGAATTTCTCAGATCGGCGCCTGGCTGCTTGCCGGTGTCGACTGGTTCAGGTGGGACTGTGGTCTTACGCTGGCCTGGGGAGAGGCGCGATTCGGGTCCCAGCGACTCGGGTCCTACGGCAGGTACCGTGCGGCTGTCCCCCGGCGCGGCTGTGCCTGTGGGTTCTGGCTTCGGAACGCGCCCGCCCACGCTGGTGTCCTTCGGTTGGGCGGGACGGTTACCGCTGGCAGCCTGGGCTCTGTCGAGTTCGGTGAGCGGATGCTCCACACGCGGTTTCTTCCCGGTCTGCAACCTCTTGACGACTTGGAGGAGCTGGTCGGCCTGCAGAGGTTTTTTCAACAACGCCTTCACCCCGAAGGTCTGCAACTCCGCCTCGTCGAGTCGGTCCGCAAGGTTGACGAGCGAGATGATGGACGTGCTCGCGAGCTGCTCGTTTTTCTTGAGCTCGGAGCAAAATGCCGTGAACGCCATGCCTTCGAGATGATAATCCGCGATGATGACGTCAGGAGCCAGGCGCACCGCGGCGTCAAGGGCAGACACGCCGTCCTTGAAGGCGGTCACGTCATACCCTTCCGAGCCCGAGACCTGCTCCACCATGCGGTGCACAGCCGGGCTGCTATCGACGATAAATAGACGCGAAGCCACGCAACTCACCAATGTTGTTGAATTATCGGCGAAACTATCAGAGGTAACAGTCTTTGTCAAGGAATTCGCGGTTGCATCCATTCTTTTGACATCGCCGCGAGAGGCTGGGTAGAATTCCGCGAAACATGAGCAGGACGCACGTGATCTTCTTTGATGCGGCCGGGACCCTGTTTCAGGTCAAGGGGTCGGTGGAAGAAATCTACCTCGGCTATGCAGAAAAATATGGGGTCAAGCGGACGACCGAGTCGCGTGAGGCGATCAAGGCGGCGTTCCGGCGCGCGCTGGGTGAAGCGCCGCCGCCGGTGTTCCAAGTCAATGAGCCGGTCGAGCTCAAACGGTGTGAACGTCTGTGGTGGTTCGATGTCGTACACAATGTGTTCTATCGCGTGGGCATGTTCGAGGGGTTTGACGCCTATTTCGAAGAGATCTTTCAGGCGTTCGACGGCCCCGCGCACTGGGTGCTGTATCCAGAGACGCTGGGCGTGCTGAAAGAATTGAAGGGGCGGGGGTTTGAGCTGGGCATCATCTCGAATTTCGATAGCCGACTGTTCAACGTTCTCCGCGGGCTGGGCCTCGCCGACCTGTTCGACACCGTGACGATCTCAAGCCTGGCGCACGCCGCCAAGCCGGCAGCCCAAATCTTTCGCCGTGCGTTGGAGAAGCATGCGGCCGATCCGGAGGAAGCCGTCCATGTCGGGGACAGCGTCCGGGATGACCTGGAAGGAGCGCGTTCGGCGGGCCTCACGGCGGTGTTGCTCGATCGCAACCAGGACAGGCGGGGGGAGCCGGTCGGTTCCGGTCCCTCTCGGCAGACCATCGCGAGCTTGGAAGAGTTGCCGCGTCTGCTCGCCCTGATCTAACAAAGAGGAACGCGGAATGGAACCCGGTCTGGTCCGTTGGGGCTCGCCGGCCAACCGCAAAACGATTGATTTGTCAGGCGCGCTATGGTAGCGTGACTGCAACTTCATCACACAGGGGGGTCTTGTGATGGAGCGCCGAACAGTCAGACCCTCAACCTGATGTTGTTTTGCCCCGGGAATCCGATCGGAAGTCAGACCCAAGTCGCCTCATGTTCGCGCCTTCGGCCGCTCCTTCCTTTCTTCCATTCCTCGAGTTCAAGACAATATCACTATCGAAGGAGGAACCCCATGGGTTCTAAGATTTATGTGGGTGGCTTGCCGTATTCCGCGACCGAGCAGCAATTGACCGAACTTTTCGCCGCCCACGGCACGGTCGAGTCTGCGCGCGTGATCACCGACAAGTTTACAGGCCAGTCGCGAGGCTTCGGCTTTGTGGAGATGGCCTCGGCCGAGGAGGCCAAACGCGCGATCGAAGCGCTCAACGCCACGCAGATGGGCGGTCGGACTCTCACCGTGAACGAGGCGAGGCCACAAGAACCCCGGACGGGCGGCGGCGGAGGCGGAGGCGGCGGTCGGCGTGAGGGGAAGCGAGACCGCTGGTAGCGTCGAGCACCTCACCCGCCGGCGTAGGACGGCGGGTGAGGCCTAGAGCAGGCCTGGGACCACTTCACTTGCGCGGCCTTGAATGGACAGGTTCACCTGACCCGTAGCAGGAGTTGGATCGAGGTTGATCTCAACGACGAACGCGCCCGATGCGCGCGCGAGCGGCGCGAGTGAGGCAGCGGGGTAGACCACACCCGACGTCCCGATGATCAGCATCACCTCGCAGGACCGCGCCGCCTCAAGGCTGCGATGCAGGTCTCGCTCATCGAGCGCCTCACCGAACCAGACGATATGGGGACGCAGAAGTCCTCCACAGCTTTGACAATACGGAAGGATGGCGATGGGCACATCGCGATTCTCGACGACCTGCCGGCAGGCGGTGCATCGCACTTTCCAGATGTTGCCGTGGAGCTCCGACAGCTTCCGTGAGCCCGCCGCTTGATGCAAGCCATCGACGTTCTGCGTGATCAGCCAGAAGCCTTCGAATCGCCGTTCCATCTCGGCAATCGCCTCGTGAGCCTGGTTAGGGTGTTTGGCGGCGATGAGTTCGCGGCGCCAGTTATACCACTCCCACACCAGCTTGGGATCCCGTTGGAACGCGTCCGGGTTCGCCAAGTCCTCAGCCCTGTAGTGTCGCCATAAACCCTCCGCCCCACGGAAGGTGGGGACCCCACTATCGGCTGAAATGCCAGCGCCGGTGAGGACGGTCACCGCGCTTGCGTGAGTCAGGCGGGCTTTGGCTTCCAGCAGACCGGCGTCGGGCGTCATGGCGCCTGCGATTATACCCCACTTTTGCCCGCCGTCACCGGC
>JAHRHE010000005.1 GCA_020027965.1 Nitrospirota bacterium
CCCGACCGGACGCGTTCATTTGAACTTTTTGACGGCAATCCCGTTGACGACGGTGCAATCTGAAGCCACGATGGGGAGGAAAAATATCGATCTCCGATGCTCCACGGTCACTCCCACCAGTGCGTCCGCACCTTTCTGCCTGATCGCTCGGTGAATGACCTGGTCGGTCGAATCCTTTCCGCCGACAGGCAGAAAGAGCACTCGGTACCCGCAGGACGATTCTTCGACAATCCCAAGCGCTGTATAACTCGCGGGCATCGGATGTGTGGAACTGGCAATGCCGGCAGGATGACGCATGATGATGCAGGACGCAAGCGTCAATGCGCAGAAAGCCAGAAATCCAGCGCGGAGGCTCGAAGAGACACCTGGCATATTTACGTAGACATAAAGAACCGGCACGAGGCCGTCGTGGGGAGATGCTGCATACGCTAGCAAAACCCTCGCGGCGAGTCAAGCGCGCGGGGGCACGGGTTCTCAGTGCAAGACGGGTGCGGCCCGCTCAGGAGCCGAACAGATCCATCTGAGTTTGCTGAACCTGCTGACCCTGCAGGGTGGGCTGGCTCTCCGAGGGGAGGCCAGAAGGGGATGTCTCAGCAGTGCTGCGCGCGTCCAAGAAGGCTTTGAGCTTTCGAAAATCTTCGCGCAGGGGTTCCTGGAGGTTTCCTTGATGCAATGCCGCCGCCGGATGGAGGAGGGGAAAGATCACGAAGTCTTTCAGGTTGAAGGCCTTGCCCCGTACCTTGGTGATGCCCACCTTTTTCTCGAGCAGGGTCTGGGTGGCCCAGTTCCCGAGCGTGCAGACCACCTTGGGCTTAATCAGCTCGATCTGCTGGAGTAGGAACGGCTTGCAGGTGTCCACCTCGTCCGGCTCCGGATCGCGGTTGTTCGGCGGACGGCACTTGATGACGTTGGCGATGTAGACCTGAGACCGCGACAGCCCCGCGGACTGGAGCAATTCGTTGAGCAGCTTGCCGGCCGCACCCACGAACGGCTCGCCCTGCTGGTCCTCGTAGTAGCCGGGCCCTTCGCCCACGAACATGATCTCGGCATGGGGATTACCGACCCCGAACACGACCTGCGTGCGGCCCAGCTTGGCGAGCTTGCAGCGCTGGCAGTTGTAGAGGGAGGCGCTGAGTTCTTCAAGGGTCATGGAGGCGTCGGGTCGACTGGGACGGGTTGAGGAATTTGGTGCAATCTTAGGCGGGGACGAGGAAGAAGTCAACGGCCCAGAAGAGGCAGAACTGACCGGCCCAACCCGCCTGCTCGCGGAGCGCGCATACAAGACCTATCGCTTCGGAAAGTGGAGGATGTGTGCTCGCTCGACGCGCGCAATTGGGGTTAGGCCGGTCAGCTCTTCAACGGAACTGTCCCGGCGCAACGAGGCGGCCCACGGTCCACGACAAGAGAGGGGGAGGGTGACGGGCGAGGGGGCGCCCTGCTGCCCTCTCGCCCTTAGACGTACGTTTCACCTCCGTGGTCTGGCCCCGCCAGGAGACAAGTCCTTCCCTCGCCCCATGAGGGGAGAGGGCTGGGGTGAGGGGACGCAAACGGGCCTCGCTCGTCGCAATGCAGCGCCGGTGATAGTGCGAAGTCAGGCGGCGTTAGTGTTTCTCCGCGTAAGTGACGTAGAGGAGCATTGCGAGGCCGAAGACCACCAGGCCTGCGAGGATGAAGATTACGAACTCCATCGAGCGCTCACCTCAGTCCCTTGGTGTGAGAAACCAACCTATGATGACCAGCCCGACCGCCAGGACAAATGCTGCAAACACCGTCGGCCAGGTGATGACCTCCTTTGTAAAGAGGCTCGCTGCAGCGACGGCCGTCAGGAGATATTTTGCCAGGTCGAAGAGCACTGCCGCAAGACGCTCTCGGCGCTTGGCTTGTTTCACGGCAATTAAATGACATAGGTCAACGACGGTGTCAACTTGTTCGTTACGCATCACCCGTTACACGCTGAAGAGCAACGGGTGCCAGGCACATCAGCACAGCTCGCCCGCAATGCGGCTCCTCCGACTGGCCCGACGCGCGCGCCCTATACTCTACGACAGGGGAGGAGGAGAGGGTAGGCCGAGAGGGTGCCCTTCGGCCCTCTCGCCCTTGGAGCATAATTTCACTCGCCCCTTGAGAGAGAGGGGGGGCTGAGGGGGAGCAAGTCAGCACGGCTTGCCCGCGATGCCGCTATGCCGCCTCTGCCAGGAGCGTCCTTTCAGAAGCAACACAATGCACCACGTTTTCTTGTCAGAAGTATCAGTGGCGCTTATACTGCAGCAAGAGATAATGCGGGGGCTGATACGGAACAACCTGGTCCATACTGATTTCTATCACATGTTCCAAGTGAAGAATTTCTCACACCTTTTCCTAGCAACCGCTTTTGTTTTTTTAAATACCCTCGACGCAGACGGAGCACAGAAGTACACCTTACATGAAAATGGGCTGGGCCCTGTGACGATTGGCATGACGGTCACCCAAGCATCCAAAGCCCTAGGCATAGAGTTGAGACCTGCCGGCACCTTGGATGAAGATGAAATTCACTGCCACTATGTCTATCCTGAAGGAAAATTCGGCTCTATTGGCTTCATGGTACTTGACGGACAAATAACCAGGGTGGACGTAGATGATAGCTCATATTCCACGGACACAGGAATCACAGTTGGTCAAAGTGAAAGAAAAGTATACGAGAAATATAGAAACAGAATAACTGAACAAATACACCCTTATATAGGGAAAGAAGGGAAATACCTCATCATTAAACTTAAAAAGGACTATCAACTCATCTTTGAGACGGATCGTGGATCCATAACATCGTTCAGAATGGGGAAATTGCCTTCTGTAGCCTATGAAGAAGGATGTTCATAAAATCGCGGATTAAGGGGTCCGGATTAACGGATCGGGAATCCGTTTTATGTGTAGAGGATGAGCTACTAGGAGGAGGCGCGTGCAAGGGCTAGGCATCGCCGAAGCCCATGGAATCTCTTACTCATCCCTGCCGTCGTTCTGCCGTGGGGTCTGTCTTGGTGGTTTTTGGTCGTTCTGCTTGCCAGGTTGCACCTCTTTTTCTATCCGGGCCGGACGTTCGCAATTCTCCCCGACACGGTAGGCGGTATCCTTATGGCCATCGGCCCGCTCTTTGCCTGGTTGAGGCCGGCCATGATCGTTGGCAACTTGAGTGTGGCCTCCATCCCTTTGGCAAGAACAGCCCTGGACGAGGAAGCCCAATCCGTTCCCGGTGCCGACCTGACCTCTGCCAATCGCGGGTTCAAGAGGGCCGCTATGGCCCTGCTCCCGTCTGGGCTTGGTCTTGGCCTGATCGGAGCGTGGATTCCCTGGTGAGGATCATGTCACCTAATGGTCGGGAGAATCGGGTCCGCGGTCTGTTGTAGATAGGCACCATGCCCGAAGGTCCTACTTACAACATTCACTGGCAAGATTTCCGTCGCAGAAATCGGCTGGCTATTCTTCTTTTCCTTGGCTATCTGCCCGTGGTGGGCACGCTCGGGTACCTCCTTTCCGCTTTTGTTACTTCGGAAATTCCCCTTATTACTATCGCGGTGTTCTGGACGTTGGTCTGGTTGTGGGCGTGCCTACGCGTCTGCACCTTTCATTGTCCCCGTTGCGGCAAGCTTTACTGTATTAACAAATACTTTGTCGCCACCCTTGGGCGGAGGTGTCCGCATTGCGGTTTAAGGCGGTATGAGAATGCCTAACCTCCACGTCAACACGGACGCCATGTAAGTGACGCGTCGGTTAACTTAGAACTTAGGTCGTATGCCCTTAGAGCCTGCATCGATTCTTCACGAGCTGAGTGCCTTGTTCCCGGAGTTTGCGTCCTATTGGAATCACGGCGACAACTACTTTCTCGAAGATGATGGTAGCTTTTCCTACCACGGTCTGTTTGCCCACTTTAGCCACTTCTTTCGTGAGCAATATGTAGGTCTCGCACCTGCTCAAGTTCAGGCCCTCGCAGCGAAGGTCAACTGCTGGTTTGGTGGAGCCGTTCCTGCCCTCAGCAATGCAGTAGCGACGTGCTTTCTAGAGAACATCGCAGGCGAAGCGTGTGCTTCAGCAGTAAAGCCTCTTCTGACAAGTGACGCGGTTGCCTACCTAGCTCGTTGGGAGAGTTCGACTTAACTTCGCCTTCCGCTCAAAGGCGCCGAAACGCGTAGCACGCCGTTCAAGTGTATCGTTTTGTCCAGCGTGAAACACGGTGCCGTCCCACGCGTTCTTGCCAGAAAAATCAGACCCGCTTATACTGCGGCGACCAAGTACCTGTTGTCTTGTCCGGACAGGTGAATTCGGAGTCAGGCCGCGACTGTGACAGGACGGGTCGAGTGACGTGAGGGAAGAATGGGATTTGTTGACCAAAGCCTGATGCCAGGTGAGCAGGTCACCTACCGCGCTACGCTGCATTGGATCATCTTTGGCCCTCCGATTCTCCTTGGCCTGCTCGCGGTTCTGCTGGTCGCCTTCGGCATGAGCAATAGGGACGCCGCCGTGGTGGCTGGCTTGGGCGGGTTTCTATTCGGTGCGGCTTGTGTCCTCGCGGTGTCACGCCTGATCACCCTCAAGACATCGGAGTTCGCCGTCACGAACAAGCGTGTCCTCATCAAGGTCGGGTTCATCCGGCGACACTCGCTGGAGCTGCTTCTGACGAAGGTCGAAGGCATCGGCGTCGATCAGGGCATCCTGGGTCGCATTCTCGGGTATGGCACAATAGTGGTTGCGGGAACCGGTGGCACGAAAGAGCCGTTCGAGAACATCGCCCAGCCGCTCGAGTTCCGAAAACATGTCCAGGCTGGCGTGGCAGCATAACGTGTCGCAATGCAAGACCGGGCACCAATGCGGCAGGAGAGGGGCGGTGACGCACGCCGGGGCAGTCACGTCGCCCAAGTGCGTGCTCGCCGAGCTGCTGTAGCTACCGTCGGAACGGCTGCGGCTCCCCCCATCCCCCACGTCAGAACGCGGGGGTTCTCCGATCCGGCCATGCCTGTTTCTCCAGCCATGGCCGGTCGGGCCTCGCTCGTTCCGCCGCCACGCACATCAGCACGGCTCACCCGCAATGCGGCTCCGCCGCCTGCCCCGACGCGCTCGGTCCACGCTCTACGAACGAAAGGGGGTAGAGGGTAGGGCGAGAGGGCGCGCTTCTGCCCTCTCGCCCTTGGTTTTCCGATTGCAACATTAGCTTCGATCCGAGGCGCCTATACTGCAGCAAGAGAAGAGCCGGAGTGTTATACGGAACAAGCTAATCCATAGTCAGACGCATGAACGAGAGGGGCCACTGTCCTCACTGCGGTGCGATGCTGAGTGTCCTTCGGGTCCTACGCATCACCCGGTGGAGTCCATACATTTGCCCCGCGTGTGGTGGCAAGTCGAAGGTCCCGTGGCCAGCCGTCATTCGGGTGTCTCTTGCCTCGGCTGTTGTCGTCGCGGCGCCGTTCGGGGTGCTTTTAGCCATGCTCGATATTGACGTTGTGGTTCTTCTTGCGTTCGTGGTTCCGTTGTCGCTTGTTGCAGCGCCCGTCGTAATTGCAAAGTTCTGTCGATTCGAGCATCTTTGAATCGTTTCTGCTGAAGAAAGGGTACCGCTGTGGAAAGGGTACCTGCAGTCGTTTCTGTTTTCGCCCATCCCGTGCCCCGCTTCCTTGCTGGGGGAGTCAGCGAGGATTATTCTGCACGAGGAGCAGAACTGACGTCTGATGGGGGAGACGCCCATCCAGAGTCAAACGGCGCATTGAATGATGAACACTCGCGTGGAAGACTTTCTCCCTGCGCTTCGTGCCTCGCTGGAGAAGTTGAAGAGGCTCGGGTTCGCGGAAGAGACCGCCGAGCTTGAACGAATTGTGAACAGCGCGTGGTCCAGCTCATCGGAAATGCTCGGTGAAATTGGCCTCGGTCTGCTCCGCCTGGAGTCCCGAATCGGCTCCCAATGGCCCGACACAATCAGGGAAGAGTTTGCCAAGTATATGAGGGAGGTCCGCAAGGTCTGGCCAACCATCAGCCTCAGATGACGCCGCGTCCCTCGCGCTCAACTACGATACCATCATGGCTCCTCCAGCACTGGTGGGTGCATGCGAAGTCCATCTTCCCCGATTGCCTTCCCACTGTTGAGTCAATTGAACCGGCTGGTCTGTCGCGTCATGTATCAGGTTTCTCCCCCTCCTCAGTCACCCTTGCCGGAGGCCGGGCCGGTGCTGGTGGTGTCCGATCACACCTCCCTCAGCGATCCGCTGGTGTTGCTGGCGACAGCCGGGCGTCCGATCAGGTTCCTGATGGCGCGCGAGATTTATCAACGGCCTCACCTGCGGTGGGTGTTCCGGGCCTTCGACTGCATCCCGGTCACGCGAGGCTCTTACGACGTAGCGGCGGTGCGGACGATGGTACGTGCCTTGCACCAGGGCGAGGTCGTCGGCCTTTTTCCGGAAGGGGGTATTCACGAATACCGGGAGGAGAGCGGACATCTGGGAATCGGCTATCTCGTGCTCAAGACAGGTGCGCCCGTGGTGCCGGTTTCAATTTCCTGGGACAAGGTCCGGCCGGTCAGTCTGCTCGGCACGCTCCTGAGGCCCGGGAAGGCCGTCGTCCGGTATGGCGCTCCGATGGTTCTCCCGCCTGAACCGGATCCGAACCGTGGACGGCTCGGCGAGGTCACCGCAGACGTCATGCGCGCCATTCGGGACCTTGGCCGGTTCACGGGTTAAGTCGGGTGGGAGAAAAAATGGACATTCCAGATTTCCCGCGCGATCGATCACTCGATCAGCGGGAGCGTTACTTCTTCAGCTTCTCGGCGAACTGCTTCCGGAGCTTGGCGACCTTGGGGGCGACGACACAGGTGCAGTAGGGCTGAGTGGGATTTCGGGCGAAATACTCCTGGTGATAGTCCTCGGCCCTGTAGAACGGCCCGGCGGGCACGACTTCCGTGACGATCGGGGCGTTAAAGATTTTGTCTTTTGTGAAGTGGGCGATCACGTCCTCGGCGATGGCCTTCTGCTCCGGCGAGTGGTAGAAGATCGCCGAGCGGTACTGGGTACCGGCATCGTTCCCCTGCCGGTTGAGCGTGGTTGGATCATGGATGACAAAGAATACCTCGAGCAGCTCCCGATAGGAGACCACCTTGGGGTCGAAGGTGATCCGGACCACTTCGGCATGGCCGGTCCTGCCGGTGCAGACCTGTTCATAGGACGGGTTGGGCCCCTGTCCGCCCATGTAGCCGGACTCGACTGACACCACTCCCTTCATCTGGTCATAGACCGCCTCAAGGCACCAGAAGCATCCGCCGGCCAGCGTGGTGATTTCTTTGCCGGCCGGTGGGGTCTCATGCCGGTCACTCATTTGCTCTTCTCCTTTTCTTCAATCGCGTCCGCGCACAGATCCCCGCTCCTGATCGCGCTCTCCATCGTACCGGGAAGGCCGGTGTCGGTCCAGTCGCCGGCCAGGAAGAAATTGGGTAATGGGCTTTGCTGAAGAGGCCGCAACGCGCCCGTCCCCGGTCGCACCGAGAGGAACGCATGCGGCTCGCGAACGATGTAGGACTTCAGGGGGCGGGCCTCCGCCCAAGCCGGCCAGGCACGCCCGATCACACCGAGAGCCACATCAATCAGCTCCTGATCCGATCGTTCCAACTGCGCGGCGGAGCCGGTCGCCACCAACGACACGCGCGTGCCTCCTCTTCCAGCGCCCGCATCGGCTCGGCTGACCAGCCAGTGATACGGGCCCTGAGCCAGGAGCAGCAGACGGGCAGGCCATGGCCCGCGCTCAAACCGGAGGTGCACCGCGAGGGCGGGCGCATCACTCAACTTCGTCAGGTGCTCGAAGTAGGCATACTGCGCCAGGACTCGCTCGGGCAGGAGCGAACAGAGGGAACGGTGCGGCAGCGCGGCGACGTACCAATCCGCCTTGAGCGTCTCCCCCGTGCGAAGCTGGATTTCTGTGACACCGTGGGAATCGAACTGAATCCGGCGAACGGCCGTCTCCAGCCGGATGGCGGCCCCGGACCTCACGAGTTGGTCGCGAGCCGGGTTGAGGAGAAGGCGTCCCACGCCCGCAGCGGGAATGGTGATCGCCGAATGATCTCGTGAGGAAAAAAAACAACGACCCAGCATCGCGACCAGCATCGCCGCTGAGACCACGCTCAGGTCCTCACCGAGCAGGAACCGAGCAAGCGGGCACCAGATCCGGGCACGCGCCGTCTCCGATTGGCCGACGACGGCCAGCCAATCGTCGGCCGTCCGGTGTTCGAGATCAATCGGCAGGTCCGGCTCACCTTCCCATGTCCGCTCGAGCCACGTGAGCGCGCGCCAGCGATCTCGAATCGGCAGGCCGCGAAAGATCGTCAGTGCCAGCAGGGTATGGAACGGACCAGGGGCCCACAGGTGCCGCCACCGCACCGCGCAGCCGTCCGGAAGGAGAAACTCAAGGGGCAGCCGATGAAAAGACGAGGCCTCGGCTCCCGGCCCCAGCGTCTTCAGGAACGAAAAGGTCGAGGTGTGCGACCCGAGCATGATCAGCGGCAGGGTCTCTTGAGGTTCTGAGGAAGATGGGAGCGAAGGGTCTTGCGGTTCCAACGTGTGCGCCGGCTCGACCCTGGGTGCCACCAGACGGCCGCCCAGCCTACGGCTCTCCTCGAGGAGCGTCACTGCATGGCCGCGAGCGCTTAAGCGGAGGGCCACCGTCAGGCCTGCGAGGCCCCCGCCGATGATCAGCACACATCGTGGCATAGGACCGAGACTAAGCAAGTACGATTTTGAGATTTGTGATTTGGTGATTGAAAGACCATGTCAAATCGCCACATTACGAGATCACCACATGCGTATCACTCAGGCCTGAGCCTTGAGCGGAGCCAGACCCCGGCGGCAATCGCCAGCCGATAGAAAGATGGAAGACTGATGCGTGGGCCGAAGACCCGGTACCCGGAACGCTCGATGCGATCGAGGATTCTGGCATACACGCCCCGCATGATCTCGGCGACGGTCAGCGCCCGGCGATCCGCTGCCGGCATCGCCTCGACTGCCACGCGCGCTTTGCGGTAATAGTCGCGAGCGCGGTCGCATTCGAATCGCATGAGGTCATCGAAGCCGGGCGAATACCGGCGTGCCAGAAGATCGGCCTCGTCATAGTGAAAATGTGCGAGATCCTCCTGCGGCAGGTAGATGCGACCTCGTTCCGCGTCCGTTCCCAAGTCCCGTAGAATATTGGTGAGCTGGAAGGCGAGTCCGAGATTGACGGCATACTCGTTCGCGAGCGGCGAGCGGGTTCCGAACACCTTGAGGCAGATCAACCCGACCACCGAGGCCACTCGGTAGCAGTATTGATACAGTTCGTCGAACGTGGCGTAGCGTCTGTGGGTGAGATCCATCTCCACGCCCTTGATCAATTCCTCGAAATAGTCGCGCGGGATCTCCAAGCGCCGCGCATGTTCCGCCAGGCTGACGGTCACCGGCTCGGTGGGTGTGCCCTGGTAGGCTGCCCCCAATTCAATCCGCCAGCGCCGAAGCTGTTCCTTGGGATCGCTCCCAGGGGGTGCGTCATCCACCGCGCTGTCCACTTCTCGGCAGAAGGCGTAGACCGTGTACATGGCCTCGCGGCGGGGCCGCGGTAGGAAGAGGAAGGAGTAGTAAAAATTGCTCCCGCTCTGCTTGGTCACGTGCGTGCAGTACCGCTGGGCTTCGGCGAGGGTCATGAGCGGTGTGCGGGCCTCGGTCGAGCGAGCGGGTCGACCCGCCGGACACCGGGCGGGAGGGCGCAGCCGAACGCGGCAGGATGGCACAGCGCGGCCAGTATGGCCACGCCGTCCACGAGGCGTGGGCCTGGCCGGCTGAAGTAGGCGGAGGCATCTACGACGAAGACCCTCCCGTTCTGCACCGAGGGGAGGCTGTGCCATCCCGGATGGTGGGTCAGGCACTCCCACTCACGCAAGGTTCGGTTCACGGAGAAGCCGCAGGGCATGAGCACCAGCACATCGGGCGCTGTGTTGCGCACTTGCTCCCAGGTGACCTGCTGCGAAGGGACTCGGGCCCTGCCCAGGACATCCACACCACCCGCAACAGACACCATCTCCGGGACCCAATGTCCCGCCGCGTAGAGCGGATCGAGCCACTCCAGACACGCGACCGTCGGGTGCCCTACTCCCCAGTCCCCAGCGTGAGAGGTCCGCTCACGGATTCCCTCCAGCCGGGCGCGGAGGTCCGCGGTCAAGGCGTGGGCTTCGGCTTCCTTTCCGGTTGCATGACCGATCCGCTCTACGTCGGTCAGAATCTGGTCAAGCGTCGTGGGATTGAGGGTCAGCAGCGTCGGGGCCTTGCGCATGGTGGCGATGGCACACTGCAGGCGGCTGGGAGTAATGGCACAGACATGGCACAGGTCCTGGGCAATCACGAGATCCGGCTCGGCGCGGGCAAACAGCGCTTCATCCAACTCGTACAGGTCCTGACCGGCCTGCATGGCCGTTCTGACCTGCTGGTCGATCTCAGGGCTAGCCGTGCACTCGGCATCGATGGCCGCGCGGACCACCACGGGCTTCCGTTGTACCTCGGGTGGGTAGTCACACTCGTGACTGATTCCGACCAGATCGTCAGCCAGTCCCAGCGCAGCGACCACTTCAGTCGCGCCCGGCAGCAAGGAGCAGATTCGCATGAGCAAGCCGCAATGGTGAATGATTGATGGTTGGCAGTTATGGTCCTTATTCCATTCTCCTGACCTTCACCGCCACAGCCGCTGTGCAAGTTCCGGCAGGTTGATCTCCTGCAGGGAGTGGCAAACGGCCTCGGCCTCGTGCAGGTCCTGAATCGTGTGGGTGTTGGCCACGGCCAATACTTTCATGCCCGCGGCATGGGCGGCGCGGATGCCGGGGATCGAGTCCTCGATCACCAAGCAGTCTTCAGCCTCAAGACCAGGTTGGTCGGCGAACGTCTTCCGGTTGAGTGCGGCCAGCGCGTGCAGATAGGCCTCCGGATCGGGCTTTCCGCGTGTGACATCCTCCGCGCTGGTGATGTGCTCGAACTCTTTCCGGATGCCGGCTTCCTGCAGGATGAACTCGATCTCCTGGCGGAGCGCCCCCGAGGCAATCGCCAGACGACAGCGGCCGGCTGCCTCGCGAACGAATTCGCGCACGCCCGGGAAGATGACCAGATGGCGCTTGATATGCTCCAGATAGGCCCGGGCCTTCCGGGCCACCAGCGCATCAATTGTGTCTTTCGGCGCAGGCTTTGCGTGCGCGGAGAGGACGGCGGCGAAGCACCCCTTGTCATCGAAGCCCACATACCGGGTGTAATACTGCTCTTCCGTGAGGGGCACGCCGATCTCACTCAGCACACGCTGGAACATGGTGAAATGGATCGGCTCATTGTCCGCCACGACACCGTCGAAATCAAACACGATGGCTCTTAACATGGGGTTCGAATAGTCGTCATGTCCAAGGTCTTACAGCCATGAAGCCTCATGACGTTTGGACGGTTGAACTGCAGACTTTCAGACTCAGAGAGAAGAGAAGGGCGGTATTATAACACAGGCGCGGCGAGGCGACCGGCATGCGTGTGCAGGGCGGCGTGACCCGGGCAAGCGGAGCAGATCCGGCGAGAAGCTGGGACCGGGAGCAGCGGGAAGAGGAATCCGGAACACCGCTAGGGTTTGGCCTTGAGGCGATGTTCAGCCGCCCAGCCCTTCGCACCGTCCTCCGTCCGGACCGCATAGGTCCACGCGTTGTTCCGAACTTCCCCGTCCATCACCGTGAGGCTGGAGCCGGGGCGAACCGCAGGACCGGGCCGCGTGCCTGTGGCATCTGCGGTCAGAGACAGGGGCCGGGTCGGGAGTGACGGGTCGGGCAGAAGCGTCACGCGCTGTCCTTCACTGAACAGGGGAAGCGGAATGACGGGTTGGGCCACCGCCGGTCTAGGCGCCTGAGAGGGGACCGGGTTGGGGGCTGGCGGAGGCGGGACCGGTGCGGAGGCCACCGGCGCAGGCGGAACAGAAGCCGTCGGGGCCGGAGCTGGTGGAACCGGAACAGGTGGGGTCTGAGTTGGCGCGGCCGGAACCGGCAGGGTCGAAGCTGACGGAGCCGGTGTCTGCGCGGGTGGGGTGGTCTCGGCCGGTGTTGGCGGGGGAACGGGCTTTCTCGGCCGCGGCGGCATCGGGGGCAACGGGGGTGGGACATCGCCTTCCCCGAGAAGGGTCATCACCACATCGGGATTCATGGCGACATAGCCGCCGCCAAGCGCCACCACCAAAAGCAACACCCACATGAAAGGGCGAGGCCCGGACGGCTTCGACGGCCTCTTGGAAGGATACACCCGCACCGTGCTCTCAATCGCGTCCTCAGTGACCTCATCGAGGTCGAGGTCCGGCTCCGGTTCACGGGCAAAGAGAAGGCTCCACCCCGGAACAAGGCCTGCGGAGGCGAAAAAGCCGGACGGTGCGAACATGAGCGACCTCCTTGTCGGACCTGTGCGGGACCAAGCCACACGTGGATATGTAGATACCATTGTCCGAGTGTCCTGTCAAACAAATCGGGCGCGGCTACAGTGATCGTCACGCGTTCATCGGATGACGAAGCCCGCGTACCCCACCACGCGGCTGCGGTCTCCGCTGATGTCTCCGGATGTGGCGTAGCGCACCAGCGACGCGCGGGCGGCTCCCAGGGCGCGGCAAGCATGGAGCACGGTCGTGGTCGGGCGATGCCCGCACATCGTGATCCCATGGGCCCGCACTGCCGCATCCAGGCGCTCGGGTTCCAGACTCTCGATCGCCTCGATCGCGAAACGATCCTTTGCCCGCGTGACTGCATCGGACTCGTAATGGTTCATGTCTGTGCTGGCCACCAGGAGGGGAGGGGTGCCGCGCCGAAGTCCCGCGGTATATTCCTGAATGAGCGCGGCCAGGCATACCCCCAGATCCCGATCCACGCCCTGGTGAATCATCCCGAGCAGGATTGGAACGATCCGTACGTCCGGCCTCGCACGCCTGAAAAATGGCAGTTGGACTTCCAGTGAATGTTCCGTCCGATGGGCAGCGGTGTCAGACTTTGCTCTTGGGAATCGCGCGAGGATCTCGGCGGCCAGTTCGCGATCGATCAAGACCTCACCCCCGGGGATTTGCCAGGTCCCCTCGGGGTAGACCGAGATATCGGGGCCGACTCCGAAGTGGTTGGGTCCGATCAGGATCACGGAAGGCGGAACACTGACACGGGAGTAGGTCGCCCCCGCAACGTGGCCGGAATACATGAGTCCTGCATGGGGACTGATCACGGCCAGGGAGGGCTGGGGAACGGCGGTCGGGTCGGAGCAGCGGGCGACGTCGGCGTCGAGGGCGTCGGGCGACGCGCTGTAAAACTGACCGGCGACGGCGGGTGAGCGAATCATAGAAGCCGTGATGGGTGACGCGTGAAAAGTGAACTTGCGGAGAAGCTGATCCGACTCCCTAGTTACCCGTCACCGGTCACCCGTCACCGGTCACGAGTTCTCAGCAGTACTGCACATTCGCGCAGGACATCACCTGCCTCTCGCGGCTGCCCGTGCGAAAGACCGTGAGACCCTTGCAGCCTAGCCGGTAGGCTAACAGAAACGCCTCGGCCACATCGGTCTTGGAGGCGGTCGCCGGGAGATTGATCGTTTTCGAGACGCCGCTGTCGCTGTAGCGCTGGAAGATCGCCTGCATCCGCACATGCTGCTCGGGGGTCACGTCATGCGCGGTGACAAACAGGCGGCGAAGCGATGCCGGGATGTCAGCCAAACGCTGAATCGATTCTGCGACTGCGACGCGCTCGACGAGGCGCTCTGAATAGATGCCGGCTGCACGGGCACGTCGGACGAACTCCGTATGGAGGGAGACGAGACGCACATCCTCCATGACGGTTCTGGCGAAACTGACGCCATACAGCGGCTCGATGCCGGGCGAGCAGTCCGAAATAATGCTGATCGTGCCGGTGGGGGCGACCGTGGTGACCGTGGCGTTCCTGAGCCGGAGCCCTTCGGATTCCAACCGGCTGCCTTTGAAGTTGGGGAACACCCCCCGCTCCTGAGCCAACTCGGCCGAGGCGGCGCGGGCGTGTTGGTAGACGAACCGCATCACGCGCCCGCCGACCGTGAGGGCTGACTGGCTGTCGTACGGGATGTTCAGCTTGATCAGCAGGTCGGCGAACCCCATGACCCCCAAGCCGATCTTCCGATTGCCTTTCGTAATGGCTTGGATCTCGGGCAGCGGATACTGGTTCATATCGATCACGTCGTCGAGGAAGCGGACTGCCGTGCGGACGGTGTCAGCGAGACGGTCGAAGTCGATGCGTGGGCGTCCTCTGGTTCCCGTGACGAAATTCGACAAGTTGATGGACCCGAGCGTGCAGGATTCGTAGGGGAGCAATGGCTGTTCGGAACAAGGGTTGGTCGCCTCGATGCGCCCGAGATGGGGCGTGGGATTCTGCGCGCTGATCGTGTCCAGAAAGACCACGCCCGGCTCGCCGTTGTCCCAGGCGGCTGCCGCCATGCGATCGAAGACATCCGCAGCTTTCAGGCGGCCGACAGTCTTGCCGGTGCGCGGGTTCACGAGCGCAAAGTCGCGGCGCTGCGCCAGCGCCCGCATGAAGGCGTCAGTCACCCCGACCGAAAGGTTGAAATTCGTCAGCTCCTTGGAGTCCCGCTTGACGTCGATGAATTCCAGAATATCGGGGTGATCCACGCGCAGAATCCCCATGTTGGCCCCGCGTCTGGTTCCCCCTTGTTTGATCACCTCTGTCGCCATGTTGAAGACGCGCATGAAGGAGACCGGACCGGATGCGATGCCGCTGGTCGTTGACACCCGGTCGTTTTTCGGGCGGAGTCGGCTGAAGGCGAAACCGGTGCCGCCCCCGGACTGATGGATGAGGGCCTGGTGCTTGAGGGTCTCGAAAATCGATTCCAGGGAGTCGTCCACCGGGAGCACGAAACAGGCGGCGAGCTGCTGAAGATCACGGCCGGCATTCATCAGGGTAGGGGAGTTCGGCAGAAAATCCAGTCCGCTCATCAGACGATAGAATGCCTCGGCTACCTGCCGCCGCCGCCGAGGCGTCGCCGAGTATTGCGCTTCCGCCTCTGCGATATTCTCGGCCACGCGCCGAAACATCCGCGTCGCGGTTTCAATCGGCCGGCCGGTGGCATCTTTGACGAGGTACCGACGTCGGAGCACAGTGAGTGCGTTGGCCGACAGCCCGGTCACTGGCTTGATCTTGCGGCGCATGCGCGTCCTCTCCGTACGGGAGCCAATGCATTATATGCTATCTCCGGTGCAGGCACCATGCCCTCCCCGGCGACCAGGGCCCCTCGTCTTCACTTGCATCTGTCCCGCGGCCTGATGCAGAATGCGCGGAGCACGTTTCACGACCCCCGATGAAAACCTACCGCGAAGAGCTCTGGTTCGAGACGAAGACTCGACGGGCCTACCTGAACATTACCCCGCAGATTGAAGCCGCGGTCCGGAAGAGCGGAGTCCGCGAGGGCTTCGTGCTGGTCAATGCCATGCACATCACGGCCAGCGTCTACATCAACGATGACGAGCAGGGCCTGCTCCAGGACTACGATGAGTTTCTGGAGGGCCTGGCACCTCAGAAGGGGACCTACCGGCACAACGAGACGGGCGAGGATAACGGCGATGCCCACATTAAACGACAGCTCATGGGCCGCGAAGTCGTGGTGGCCATCACCGATGGCAAACTAGACTTCGGTCCCTGGGAGCAGATTTTCTACGGAGAATTCGATGGCCGCCGCCGCAAGCGAGTGTTGGTCAAAGTGATCGGCGAATAGCGCGAGAGCGCAATTTAAAATGACAAATGACAAATTAAAAATTGAGGGTTCAGTTTACATTTTACATTTTGCACTTTGAATTTGTCCTTGGCGTTTTCGTGCCGGGGCTTGCCTCTGGCACGGAAGTTTGGCAACATGGCAGTTGGTGAATGGCCATTAATCGTCAATCGTTCAGCGTTCATCGAGACGAAGTTCCTGTTATCTCCGGATAACGGTTCACGAATATCGAGTCACGCCCGGAGGAGGGGTCCATGTCCAGCTGGAATCGCCCAGATCCCTTGACCCGCGATCTGATTCATCTCATCAATGCCCGTCGTCACGACCACGGGGACGCCGATGCAGCCATCGATACCCTGCAGGCCCTTCTCGAGCAGGACCGTGAGCAGGACCTGCTCACGGTCCTGGCGGCGCTCGATGAAGAGATGGCCGAATGGCTGTTCGACCTCCTGGCCGAAGCGGCCTGCTCTGTGGTGATGGATGCGGAACCGGAGGACAAGCCGACGTACGCGGTGATGGGGGCGCTCGAGCTCCCCCTTCAGGCCAATCTGAGTCAGCCCCTCCGATTGAAGATCGATCCGGTGACCACGGCGAACCTCCTGTACACTCATCTCCACTTGGCGGCAGGGACCGTGGTCCTGGTGGAGCCACGGCTGCTGACAGATGCGACCTTGGACCTCTTGACCTTGCACGGGCTGAACGAGCACATCGCTGCGTTGGCCGATTCACGTCCCCGGCAGCTCCTGGCCGCCCGCCTTCACCCACCCGTCGAGTCTACGGCGTTTCTGATCTTCGAACTGATCGGCTCGCCGGACGCCGGATTGCCCGAGTCTCTGGAAGAACAGGACCGCCAGGCCCTTTTGCAAGGTCTGGTGGCCCAATGCGCCGAGCTGGCCCCCGCGCCGCAGATGCTGGAGGCGGCGGTCTATGCCGCCTACGCGATGTTCGATGCGCAGAACGCGGTGAGACTACACCGCCTGGCTGATGAGACCATTGCAGTCTGGCGCGATCTGGATCCGACCGTTCGGAGCCGGACCATCGTCCATCTCCACACGCAGTGCGGGAACGGCGTCTACATGCCCGTGTGGACCGATCTCTTCGACCCCGAGCTTCCTGAAGATCACGGGCCCGTCTGGACCTCTCCCGATGTGTGGGTGTTCACGGCGGACCTGCCGATTGAGTGGCCCGGAGAGATGCTCACCAATCGCCTCCTGGCCGAAGGCTGCACCCGGTTCGAAAATCACATCGTGGAAGCGCCGGAGAACTGAACTTATCGGCCTCCCGCGCTTCCCCAGGTCCCACCGCCTGGATTGCCGAAGCTGGGGCCAGGAGTCATCGGAGCGGCCGGCGCACTCGGCTGCGACGGTGTGACCAGCGGCCCATAGGGCTTGGAGGGGAGGCTGTAGGGGGACGTAGAATTCTGGGGTGGTACGCTCGGGGTTGAGCCTGCCGAAGGACCCAGGTTCCAGATGGTTCCGGACTGACCTCGACCCTCCGGGGAAGAGAATTGGTAGGACTGCCTCCCATCGCTCAGGTCCAGAATCGTCCCTGTGTTGCCGTGGGAATCTGAGTAGACTCGGAATCCATTGCCGAGGTCAGTGACGGTGCCGCTGCTCCCGTCGCTTCCCTGGATGACGCTGATCTGCGCGCTCACCGGGCTGTCGAACGCCAGTAGGATCGCCACCAGAACCCCCACCATCGAGATTCTCATGGTCTTGCCCTCCTTCGATTGAGAGGACACGCTCGCCGACGGATGCCACTATGATACCAGACTCGTCCGCCCTTGTGCGCGGCTCTTGTTGCTTCACTGGACATCGCCTACCAGCCTGGCGTAGCATGCGGGGCTGCATGGCCGGCCGCTGATGCCGGAGCGCGCTCATTGGTGTGATCTTGGTCGGGGACAGGTGAAGAGACCATGTTGAACATGATCGCCAACCTGCTGAAGGTGCTGAATTCCGAGGCCGAGCCGGGCCAGATCAGTCTGGCCCTGTGCTTCTCGATGATTGCGGGGCTGACCCCGTTCTGGAGCTTGCATAATCTCTTGGTGGTCCTGCTGGTTTTGTTCCTGCGGGTCAACCTGTCGGCGTTTCTACTGGGGCTGGCCTTGTTCTCCGGCCTGGCGTTCCTGCTGGATCCGCTGTTTCATGTGATGGGGTTGGCCGTGCTGACGGCCGGGCCCCTGGAAGGACTCTGGACCACGCTGTACAACTCGACGCTCTGGCGCCTGGAGCGGTTCAACAACTCGATCGTGATGGGAAGCCTGCTGTTCTCCCTGCTCATCTTTATTCCTCTCTACTACGGGGCTAATCTGGCAATCCTCCGATACCGCGAACACGTCATGCAATGGATCCTGCAGACGCGAGTCATGCAGGCCTTTACGACGAGCCGGCTCTACCGCATGTACCAATCCGTCTCCGGATGGGGATGGGGAGGCGGAGCATGAGCAAGTGGATCCGTTGGCAGGGTGTGATCGCCTTTGTTGTGGTCGTTCTCCTTGTGGCTGGAGTCTGGTTCCTGGTGGTGGATCGTGTCATCAAGCGGGCGATTGAAAAAACCGGGACCATGCTGGTCGGCGCGAAAGTGGAGCTGGGCGAGGCCGATTTTTCTCTGTTTCCGTTGGGCCTCACGCTCTCTCGCCTTCAAGTTACCAACCCGGATCAGCCGATGACGAACGCCGTCGAGATCGCTCGGATCGCCTTCTCCATGGACGGCCCGAACCTGCTGCGTCGCAAACTCATTGTCGAGGAAGCGACCGTGGAGGGCGTCCGGCTCACTACGCCTCGCACCGCCTCCGGGGCGATCGTTCGCCGCCCTGCCGAAGCGGAACCGGTCTCCAAGAAGGCCATGGGTGATCTGTTCTCACTGCCGTCGTTGTCCGCCATCAACGTGCAGGAGATCCTTAGCAAGGAAGAGCTGGGGTCGCAGACACTCGTGGAGTCGCTCCGTACCGATCTGCAGGCCGAGCAAGAGCAGTGGCAGAAGCGGCTGGCGGCCTTGCCGGACAAGGCCAAGTTAGATAGTTACAGGAAGCGCCTCGAAGGATTGAAGTCGGCAGGGAAAGGCGGGTTAGGCGGTGTTGTCGGCGGGGCCAGCGAGGCCCTGGCTATTCAGCAGGACCTGAGTCGTGATCTGGATCAGATCAAGTCCGCCAAGAACAGTTTCGAGGACCACGTGACGGGACTTCGGAAACGGATGGACGAAGCGGTCAGGGCGCCGCAGGAGGATGCGCGCCGCCTCATGGAGAAATATTCTCTGTCGGGGTCCGGTCTGGCGAATGTGACCGGGATGCTGATCGGCGGGACCATCGGGGACTGGACAGCAACCAGCCTCCGCTGGTACGCGAAGCTGCAACCGCTGCTGCAGCGCAAGGCCGAGCGCAAGCGGGATGTCGAGATTGTCAAACCGGTGCGAGGCAAGGGGGTGGACGTTCGGTTTAAGGAGCGGGCCCCGCTGCCGGATCTCTTGATTCGGACCACCCATGTGTCGGTCGAGGTGCCCGCCGGCGCGATCAAAGGGCAGGTGAAGAACATCACTCCCGACCAGCCAATCCTGGGAGTCCCGCTCACGTTTGAGTTCGTCGGCGACAAGCTGAAAGGGCTGCAGTCCGTGAAGCTGGATGGGACGCTGAGCCGCGTGGATCCGGCCAGGCCGAGCGACCGAGCGAACCTCCGGATGCGTGGCTACCGGGTTGAAGACCTGAGCCTGTCCAAGAGCGAGCAGTGGGCGCTGGCGCTGAAGCAGGCGCTCGCTGATATGGACCTCCAAGCCACGCTGAGAGGCGAGGCGCTGAACGCGAAGCTGGTGGCCACGCTCCAGTCGGTACAGATAGCCAGCGGGGTGAAAGCCGGTGCCGGCGTGCTTGCCAATGCGGTCGCGTCGGCGCTGTCCGACGTGAAGGGCTTTACACTGAAAGCGGAGGTGACCGGCACCGTCGAGAATTACGAGGTGAAGCTCGCGTCGGATCTCGATCGGGTGCTGAAAGACGTGGTCGGTAAGCAGGTCCAGGCGCAAACCGCCCGGCTGGAGACCGAACTGCAGTCGGCGATTGCGGAGAAGGTCGCGGGCCCGCTGAATGAGCTCAAGGCCAGCTTCGGCGGATTGGACAGCGTCGGCACCGAACTGGCGAGTCGCCTCAATCTCGGGACCGACCTCCTGAAGGGTGTGAAAGGCGGATCTCCGGGTGGATTCAAACTGCCGTTCTAGCCAGCCTCTGCTGACCTAAGGAAGAATGGCCAGGCTGGGCTGCTTCCGCTCAGGGTCAGAGCCGTTTTGTCCGGACGTTGCCACGCCTGAGTGGCCCGCTGACCGCTGCATATTGGTCTTCTAAGGGCGAGAGGGCAGAAGGGCGCCCTCTCGCCCGCCACTTCACCACCCAGGTCGTGGCGCGTTGGCCGAGCGCGTCGGGGCAGTCGACGGAGCCGCATTGCGGGCGAGCCGTGCTGGTGTGCGTGGCGGCGGAACGAGCGAGGCCCGGCCGGCCATGGCTGGGGAAACAGGTATGGCCGGATCGGAGAACGCCCCAAATTCTTATTTGGGGGATGGGGGGAGCCGCAGCCGTTCCGCCGGTAGCTACAGCAGCTAGGCGAGCACGCACTTGGGCGACGCGACTGCCCCGGCGTGCGTCACCGCCCGTCTCCAGACCAGTCCGGCCACCAGGCATTTGTCTGCCAGGCTGGCCTTCTAGTGCAAGGCGGCGGCTTTTTTGAGCGGCTCCAGGAGCTTTTCGGAGACCTTCAGATTGCCGCGGCCCACGCCCACCTCGATGTCGGGCTTCGTGAGCCCGTGAAAATCGCTGCCCCCGGTCACGAGCAGGTCCAGACGCCTCGCGAGGTTGAGATACTCGGCGGTCTGTTGCGGCTTGTGGGTGCTGTAATGGACCTCGATCCCTGCCAATCCCTCGGCTTTTAGTTTTTCACAGAGCTTCAGCAGCCCTGCCCCGTTCGCTTTGACCCAACTCGGATGAGCCAGGACGGGAATGCCCCGCGCGGCCCGGATCCAGGCCATGGCCTCCGCCGGCTCCGGGAGCTCTCGCGGCACGTAGGCTGCCGCGCCCTCGGCAAGGTACCGATCGAAGGCTTCCTTGGCGGACGTCACGTAGCCTCTTTCCATCAGGACCCTAGCGATATGGGGACGTCCCACGGAGTCGGTGCCGGCCAGCGCCTTCACTTCCTCATAGGTGAGGGCCAGGCCCAGTTCGTTCAGTTTTTCAATGATGCGGGGATTGCGCCGGTGACGGCTGGCCCGGAGTTGCCCCAAGCGATGGCGCAACTCCGGGTCATGGCAATCCAAAAAGTATCCGAGGATGTGCAGCTCGCTCTCCCCGTGGCGGGAACTGATCTCGGTCCCGGGGATCACTTCGATCCCGAGACGCGCGCCCGCTTCGAGAGCGTCAGGAAGGCCATCCACCGTGTCGTGATCAGTAATAGCGAGGGCGCTCACCCCGGCGGCCTTGGCCAGGGCCAGGACGTCAGCGGGTGAACGGCTGCCGTCCGAGTAGGTGGTATGCAGGTGGAGGTCAATCCGACTCATCGAAGCAGTGATGGGTCAAACGTGACGCGTGAAGCGCAACTCCGAGGAAACTGGAGACATGAGGTGCATGAGGCATTACCTATCACGCCGTGCGTTTGGCAAGCAACCGGGCCGTGAAGACGGTCCCTGTGCCGGGTCTCTCGTGGCTGTTGCTCGTGTGTTCGCCTTCGTCATACTGGAGCACACGCAGCCCGGTGGTTAGACGGAGCAATTCGTTGTGCGCCAGGCAAAACTCACGTCGGCGAGGGTGCTGGTGCCGCAGATGGTTGTCGATGAGGAAGGTCTCATAGACGAGCATGCCGCCGGGTCTCAGGGCCTGAAGCAGGTGAGGGAAAAGCGGCCGGAACAGATAGAAGAACACCAGGATGACGTCATATCGTTCCTTCGGGAGCTCCAACGTCCAGTCGGGATCGGCTTCCAAATCCACCCGACGCACCGTGAGATTGGTCAGATCTCGTTGCCGGGCGGAAGCCACGAGCGTCTCGAGCGCCTGCTCGTCCCGGTCAATGGCTTCGACGGTATAGCCGTGAGCGGCCAGATACAGTGCGTTCCGGCCGGTGCCCGCAGCCACATCCAGCGTATGGCCTCGCGGCAGCCGGTGAAGCTGCTCAACGAGAAAGTGAGTGGGACGCGGCTCGATCCGGGTCAGGTGCGAGGCCCGCGTCCGCTCGACACGCACACCGACTGACCCGTGAACTGCCTCGACGGGCGGGATCATTTTCCTGACCCAGAGCCGTACGCCGGAGACGGGGAATTCGGCGAACAACATCCCGGTGAGTCTCTCGGCCAAGGTTTCCAGGAGGCTGTATTCGCGACCGCTGCCGATTTCGACGAGGCGCTTCGCCACACGGGCATAATCCACCGCATGGGACAGGTCGTCTTTAGCGGATGCCGCATCGTGGTAGCCAGCCGGGTACTCGAGCTCCACGTCCACCGCCATGGGCTGTGTGCGCTGCCGTTCGCCAGCGGTCGTGCCGATATGGCCTTGAAATTCCAGGCGTTCGATTACTACTCGCTCTGCCATGCGGCCATTCTCGATGAACCTGCAGAGGAGTGTCAAGGAGCGGTCCCACTCCGCTCCCACGCGTCCCGGATCTGGCTTGACTTCGTTTCGAGGCGACTCCTATAATCAAGCACTCTTTGACCTCCGCTCGGTCGTACAAGTTCTCAATTCAGCGTAGGAAATGGCTGATTTCACCCACTTCAACGAATCCGGACGGGCGAGGATGGTTGATGTCTCGGCGAAGAGTGCCACCGACCGCGTGGCCACGGCTCAAGGGCGGGTCTTCATGATGCCGGAGACGCTGGAAAAGGTCCAGCGGGGTAAAATCGCCAAGGGCGATGTCCTCGCGGTCGCCCAGGTCGCCGGGATTATGGGCGCCAAGCGGACCCCCGATCTCATTCCCATGTGCCACCCCGTCCTCCTCACCAGCATCGATCTCACCTTCAAGGAAGAACCTCAGCCCGATCGGGAGGGCCGATGCTCAATCACAATTACTGCCACCGCCAAGACCACCGGCCAGACCGGGGTGGAGATGGAAGCCATGACCGCGGTGTCGGTGGCCGCACTCACGATCTACGACATGTGCAAGGCGGTGGATAAGGGCATGAGCTTCAGTGACATCGCGCTGCTCTCGAAATCCGGCGGTAAATCCGGAACGTACTCACGTGGGTGAATGGCAAAATTCAAAATGCTAAATGCAAAATGAAGAGAATGAATCCGAAGGTTTTTGCATTTTGCCTTTTACATGTTGCATTGGGACGATTATGGTGACCATCAAGCTGTTCGGGCTGCTAAAAACCCTGGCGAGCAACCAAACCGACCTCTCCGTCGCACTCAACGGGGGGCGTCGGGTCAAGGATCTGGTCGCCGTACTGGACGGCCAATATCCGCGAATCGGCGAGTTGATCCACAAGAGAAAGGTCCTCGTATCGGTCAATCAGGAGATTGCCCATGAGGAGACCGAGATCAAAGACGGCGATGAGGTTGCGCTGCTGCCGCCGTTCGCCGGAGGGGCGATGATGGTTCCGTCCCCAAGCCACGATGGTCAGGGGGGCGACGATTCCATGCTGGTGCGCGTTCAACAGGAGAATTTTTCAGTCGATGCCGAGATTGACCGGGTCCGCCAGCGGTCCACCCGCATCGGCGGTATTGCGATCTTTCTGGGCACGGCTCGGGACCGGTCTCGCGGCCATGATGTGAGCCGCATCACCTTCGAGCATTACGAGGGCATGGCGCAGAGAAAACTGCGGGAGATCCGAGAGCGAGCCTTAAAGGATTTTAACGTGATCGAGGCCCTGATCCTCCACCGGTATGGGGACATCCAGATCGGCGAGAACATCGTCTTGATCGTGGTCGGGGCGGAGCACCGGGCTGACGCGTTTCGGGCGTGCCAGTGGTGCATTGACGAGCTCAAGCAGATTACCCCGATCTGGAAACTGGAGCAGACCCCGGAAGGACAAGTCTGGGTCGAGGAGCACCCATGAATCCGATCCCACCGGTGCCGGCGCGTCGTCCGGTCGCGGACAGCTTCGGTCGCCCTCTGGGCAGCCTGCGAGTCTCTGTCACGGACCGATGCAACCTGCGTTGCCGGTACTGCATGCCCGAGGAGGAGTACGCGTGGTTGCCCCGTGACACGATCCTGTCGTTCGAAGAGATCGACGTCCTGACAGGCTTGTTTACGGAGTGTGGCGTTGAGAAGGTGCGCCTGACCGGTGGGGAGCCCCTGTTGCGCCGGGATCTTCCGACGTTGATCCGGATGCTCGTGCGGAATCCCCGGATCAAGGACCTCGCCTTGACGACCAACGGGATCCTCTTAGCCAACCAGGCGCAAGCCCTCCACGATGCGGGGTTGCATCGAGTGACGGTCAGTCTGGACACGCTCAGGCCCGAGCGGTTCAAGGCGTTGACAAGACGGGATAGCCATGCCGCGGTGCTGGAGGGGATCGAGGCGGTGGCGCGGGTCGGGTTCAAAGGCCTGAAGTTTGATACTGTGGCCATCCGCGGGTTCAACGATGACGAACTCGTTGAGGTGATCGAATTCGGGAAGCAGACGGGCGGTGAGGTGCGTTTCATCGAGTACATGGACGTCGGAGGAGCCACGGACTGGTCGATGGATCAAGTGCTCTCACAAGCTGCTATCCTTGCGGCAGTGGGCGAACGATATGGGCGGATCGAACCGCTGATTGAGCAAGGTTCCTCGCCGGCGCGGCGATTCAGGCTGCCGGACGGAACGACGTTCGGTATCATCGCTTCCACGACCGTCCCCTTCTGTGCCACCTGCGACCGGAGCCGGCTCACGGCGGATGGCATGTGGTACCTGTGCCTCTACGCGAAGGATGGAATTGATTTGCGCCAACCGCTCCGTGGCGGCGCCTCGTCCGAAGAACTGAAGTCCCTGATCGGCTCGGTCTGGAGGGCACGCCGCGATCGTGGGGCCGAGGAACGGAAGGAGCTGGAGCAAGTCGGTGTCAGAGCACCGTTGATTGAAGTCGACAAACTCCGAGAAGATCCTCACCTGGAGATGCACGCCCGAGGCGGATGAGCAGCCGATACCACCACACCACGCCACATGCCTGACGCTCAGTTGCTCACCGTGCTGAGTCTTGGGTTACTGCTGGGGGCCCGTCATGCCCTGGACGTTGATCATGTGGCCGCCGTCACAACGATCCTCTCCGAGCGTCCAGATTTCCGTTTATCGGGGTTGATCGGGGTCTGCTGGGGCTTCGGCCACACGGTCATGCTGCTGCTGGTCGGAGTTGCCATCTTGGTGTTCAAGGTCGCCATTCCGGAACGGGTGGCCTCGGGGCTGGAAATTCTCGTCGGGCTCATGCTGGTTGCCCTCGGTGCCTCTCTGGGCGTGACCCTGTGGCGTGGGCGCTGGCACCTGCATGCCCATGAGCATGAGGGAGCTATGCACAGGCATTTGCATAGCCATCGCCTGCACGTGGGCCATGCGCATGTGCATTGGCTCCGGGTCACCCTGAAGCCCTTTGCCGTCGGCATGGTGCACGGGCTAGCCGGGTCCGCTGGACTGGCGCTGATGGTCCTGGCGTCCGTCCGGTCCGTGTGGCAGGGTGTGGCCTATATTCTGGTGTTCGGAGTGGGGTCGATCCTGGGGATGGCCGGGCTCGGTGCGCTCATTAGTCTCCCGTTGGTGGGCTCCATTTCCCTCGGACGCCCTGCTCAGCTAACCTTGCAAGGGCTTGCCAGCCTAGGGAGTATCGGGCTCGGGCTCAGCATGATGGCCCGGGTAGGCCTGGGCTGAGTCCGAGGTCCGCATGACCACGCGACTGTCCAGTTCTCTCCCCTGACTAGAATGGGGAAGGATCGCCGCGTGTATCGCGCTCGCCCCCCTTGCGTTCCTGCCAAAGCACCTCGCTCCGCTGGTTCAGCAATTGCCGTGCGACAAAGCCCACAAATCCTTGATTTGTGGAGATAAAAAAGGTATCCTGCGCAAACCTATCCTGTACGACCCGTTCGGTCCGGTTCGCAGGGAGGCTGAAGCGTCGCCGACGAAGACGCCGCCGACCCAAAAGGAATTCCCGTGAAGATCCGGGTCTTGGGCTGCCATGGTTCCGATCAGCTCCTGGAGGAGGGGCGCAGACCGAAGCAGTGCCGCACCTGTGGATTCCTGATCAATGACACGGTGATGGTGGACGCGGGGACCATCGGCCCGGCGTTGCACCTGAGCGAGCAGAAACGCATCCGTCACATCCTGCTCTCTCACCTCCACTTTGATCATATCCAGGGTCTCCCGGCGCTGGCCGATAACCTGGTGGACGATGTGATCGATCCGGTGGTGCTCACGAGCACCGCGGATGTGCTGAACGGCCTCCAGTCCCACATCTTCAATGACAAGGTGTTTCCCAACTTCCTGAAGTTGCCGAACCCAGAGCACCCGCTCTTCGTCTGCCGCACCCTGGAGCCGAGGAAGCCGAGCGAGATCTCGGGCATGGAAGTGATCGCTATCCCGGTGAACCATTTGGTGCCGACGGTCGGGTTCTTGATTCGCGAGGGTCAGTCCACGCTCCTCTACAGCGGGGACACGTGTGAGACCGAGGACATCTGGAAGGTGGCCGCCGGCGAGCGGACGCTCAAGGCCGCCTTTATCGAAACCTCGTTCCCCGATGATATGGCTGAGTTGGCCACAGCCAGTAAACACCTGACGCCCTCCTCCTTCGCGCGTGAGTTCCGTAAGATCGGCCGGCCGGACCTTCCCGTGTATGTCTACCATCTGAAACCGCGGGTCAGAGAGCAGATTCAACGCGAACTCGCTCGCCTCAAGATCAAGAATCTCAACGTATTGGAGGAAGGCCAGGAGATCACGATCTGAATTTGTTGATTTGAGAATTTGGTGATTGCGTGATTGATCTGCGGGAACGCCGGACCGAGCCAGTCCGACTCAATCACCAAATCACTCAATGAATCAATGAGTCAATTCTGAGCGATGGCTTGGTTCCAAAAACAAGACACACCCGACTCCCAGACCCCTCGACGGTCCAAGGCCGTCGAGGGCATGTGGTTGAAGTGCAACCACTGCCGTGAGATCGTCTATCGCAAGGAAGTGGACCGGAACAACAAGGTCTGCCCGAAGTGTGATTATCATTTTCCCATTTCGGTGGCCGAGCGGATCGCGATCCTGGTGGATTTCGGGACGTTTAAGGAGTGGGAGGCTGAGCTCGGACCGGAGGATCCCCTCGACTTCACGGACACCCGCTCCTACCGAGACCGGCTGAAGGCGCAACAGGCCAAGACGGGCCGCAAAGATGCCCTGGTGATCGGAGAGGGATTGCTGAACGGGCGCCGGATCGCGCTCGGGGTGTTCGACTTCAGCTTCATGGGAGGCAGCATGGGGTCGGTGGTGGGGGAGAAGATTTGCCGCGCGGTGGATCGTGCCCGGACTGCGCGCACCCCGTTTCTGCTCGTGACGACATCCGGAGGAGCGCGCATGCAGGAGGGCATCCTGTCGCTGATGCAAATGGCCAAGACGGCGGCGTCCATCGCGAAGTTGGGTGAGGCGCGGGTCCCCTTTCTCTCCATCCTGGCCGATCCGACCTTCGGCGGCGTGACGGCGAGCGTCGCGATGCTGGGGGATGTGATCATTGCGGAGCCCAAGGCGCTCATCGGCTTCGCCGGTCCGCGCGTGATCGAGCAGACCATCAAGCAGCAACTCCCGGATGAATTTCAGCGGGCGGAATTTCTGCTCGAGCACGGCATGATCGACATGATCGTGCCGCGGAAGTACCAGAAAGAAACCCTCAGCACACTCCTGAGCCACTTTTGAGCCGAGCGGCTGCGCGCATGTCTCTGTCCTACCTCGAGTCCCTCGAGTTCCTCTACGGATTGCAGCAACACGGCATCAAGCTGGACCTGGAGACCAGTCAGGCGATGCTGGCCCGGCTCGGCGGGCCGCAGGATCACTACCACACGCTTCATGTGGGCGGAACCAACGGCAAGGGCTCCACGGCCGCCATGGTCGCGGCTGTGCTTCGGGCGGCGGGATGGCGGGTGGGGCTGTATACGTCGCCTCATCTGCTGGATTTCCGGGAGCGCATCTGCGTGAGCGGAGTGCCGATCGCTGAGGACGCCGTCGCGGAGCTGACCGGGCGCCTGCGGGACGTACAGTCCTCGCTGCGCCCCACCTTTTTTGAGTTCACGACGGCCATGGCGCTGCAGCATTTTTCGGATATGGCCGTGGATGTTGCCGTCGTGGAAGTGGGGATGGGGGGACGGTTCGACGCCACCAATGTCATCGTTCCGCTGGTCTCTGTGATCACGAATGTCGCGCTGGACCATCAGCAGTATCTGGGACAGACCGTTGAGGCGATCGCGTTTGAGAAAGCTGGCATCATCAAACCTCGCGTCCCGGTCGTCACCGGCCGACTGTGCCCGGAGGCAGCGGAGGTGGCTGAGCGGGTGGCAGCCGAGCGGGTGGCGCCGGTCTACCGGCTGAATTCGGCGTTTGCCGTCAAGAGCCAGACCTCGGACGCCTTTCGGTACGACGGCATACGGGCTTCCTACCGAAGCCTGTCGTGTCCGCTCCTCGGTGTTCATCAGCTCGATAACGCCGCCTGCGCGCTGGCTGTGGTGGAGCTGGCCGCCATGCGGGGCCTCAGCATGTCGGAGGATACCGTGCGTGCGGGTCTGGCGACGGTTTCGTGGGAGGGTCGTCTTGAGTTCGTGGAGCGACACCCGGCGGTGTTGCTGGATGGGGCGCACAATCCCGCCGCGGCGCGAGTCGTCGAAGCCTTTGTGTCCTCGTACCGAGCACGCCATCCTGACTGCCGGGTTATTCTGGTGCTGGGGATGATGCGGGACAAGGACCGCAAAGGATTCCTGCGAATCCTGCTGCCGGTGGCGAATGAGCTGGTCCTCACGCAGGCCCAGGTGCCACGGGCGGCCTCGGTCGAGGAACTCAGCGCCTCGCTCGAGGCGGGGGAGATGCCGGTGCACCTGGCACCTCTCCCGGCCGAGGCGCTGGCGTTGGCCAGACGGTTGGCGTCCTCCCAGGATCTTATCTGTGTGACCGGATCGCTAATGCTGGTGGGTGAGGTCAAGGCCCTCCTGCGCGGGTGCGGACTGTCTCCCATCAGAGGGTGAGATGGGCCATCGCCGCTGGTCGGTGCTCTGCCTATCTCTTCTGGTCCTTCTGTCGGTTCCCACGCGGCCGCTCGCGTCGTCGCCTGCCGCTCCGGGCGAGACTCCCCGGACCGTCTCAGCCAAACCCGCATCGGAACAACCGATCAACATCACTGCCGAACGCATCGAGTATGTCAAAGAGACCGACGCGTACGAGGCCGCCGGCTCGGTCGTGATCACGCAGGGCACTCTCCGGCTGACCGCAGACCGTGTGACGATCTACATGTTATCGGGCCTTCTGATCGCCACCGGCAAGGCCCATCTTTCGGATCCAGCCTCCGACCTCCGCGCGGAGCGACTGGAGATGGACGTGAACACGAACACCGGCGTAGTCACGAACGGCACGCTGTTCGTCCGGGACTCGAACACGCTTGTGGCCGGTCGCTTGCTGCAGCGATTCTCGGAGGATCACTTTCGGGCCAAGGACGGGTCCTTCACGAATTGCGACGCGCAGGAGGGAAAGGTCCCGGCCTGGCGTTTTACGTTCAAGGACCTGGATCTCGATGTCGGCGAGGCCCTCTACGCCAAAGATCTGTGGCTCTGCGTGAACGACGTTCCACTCGTGCGGATCCCGATCCTGGTCTTTCCCGTTCAGAGTGATCGCAAGAGCGGGTTCCTGACCCCGACGGCCGGGTACGACAACCGATTCGGTGCCCATTACCGCCAAGGGTACTTCTGGGCCCCGACCCCCAGCCAGGACGTGATGATCACGCCCGACTACCTGAGCGACCGCGGGTATGGCGGGGATCTGGAGTATCGCTACGCGCTCAACCGGCAGTCGAAGGGGCAGTGGCTCGTGACCACCATCCAGGACAATGTGGCCGATAAATTCCGTGCCACCTTCACCGGTTCGCATGTTCAGGCGGTGAATCCGGATCTGGCGATCCGGGCGAAGGCCAACTATTTGACCGACCGCACCATCTATAACAACCTCAGCAATTCGGGTGTCCTGCGAGCGTTGCCGAGTGCGGAGTCGATCCTGAACATCAACCAGCGATTCACGACCGGCAATCTGTATTTGACGGGCATGTACCTCCAGCCGGTCGGAGTGGGAGGCGAGGACACCTTTCAGCGTCTCCCGGAGATCGGCCACAGTTTTGCCGATGTGGCGCCGTTCGGCGGCCCCTTGCTCCTTGGAATGGACACGGCCCTCGTGAATTGGTATCGTGAGCAGGGGTTCACGCTCAACCGCGCGGATGTGATGCCTTCCCTCTCCACCGATGCCATCAATCTCGGGCATGTGCTCAGCCTCAAGCCGCACCTCCGTCTGCGGGGAGTCTATTACACGAGGGGGGTCACCACGGAGCAGTTCGTCAACCGTGAGACCTTGTGGGCCAGCCTGACCGCAACTTCGCGGCTGACTCGTCGGTTTAGCCTGGACGGAGGCGGGAGCCTCCTCCACAGCATCGAGCCGCAGGTAATCTATGAGTTTGTTCCCCCGAGCGATCAGTCCCAAATCGTGCAGGTCGACGCGGTGGATGACCTGCCCAAGAAAAACCTGATTACCTATGGAATTGTCAGCAAGCACCTGAGACAGGGTCCGGCCGGAACCATCAGTAATTGGCTCGATCTGAGGATTGCCCAGAGCTACCATGTCGGCAGCGTGCAAACCTCTGCCGCGCAGTTCAACACGTCCGTTCCCCCACTGGCGGGCACGATCACGCAGCCCCTTCAGCCCGCGACCACCCCCGTGGACGGGAAAAAGTTTTCCGACATCTGGACTCGAGCGACCGTCGGGAGTCCCCCCACGCAGATCGGGCCGATTCCAGCGGTGAACTCGAGTCTCACGATCGACTCCTTCTTCGACGTGTACCGCGGGACGTTTAGCCAATGGAACACCGATCTTCGCTTCCAGCATGAGAACTTGTGGTATGTGGAAGTGGGACAGCGGTACACGAACGGCGGGAATCGAGTCCGCCGGGGCGATATCTGGAATCCAATGTCGTTCGGGGAGGTCTTCGCTCCGACTCCCGAGGTCCTGTTCATGAACGTGTCAGCGGCCTTCAGGACCCCCCTTGGGTGGACGATCGGGGCCAAGTCCTACTACGACGTCCACGACGGCAGCGCGCCGGAACTCGATCTGGTGGCCCTGTATCAGAATCCCTGCCGGTGCTGGTCGCTCGGCCTGTACTTTCTTCGATTTCCTGACCGGCAGCAGTACAACTTTCTGCTCAGTTTGACCGGGCTGGGAGCAAGCGAGGGGATCGGGGGTCAAGTGATCAAAACCATCCTCGGGCCGCTCCTGATCGGGGAGCGGGGATTGCCCTGGTCTACGCCGCTCATCAAACGCGCGGCCATGTCGCAGGCGCCGGCGGCACCCACCGCGCCCGAAGGTACGACGAAGCCCTAAAGGAGGCCGGCTGAGGAAGCAGGCCCATCTCGGCCCGTGGCATCGGCCGAGGTGCCTCAGGAGATCTGGGAGACACTCGGCAGGGCCGGCGGGGTCCTCGGTCAGGATGTGGTGAAACCCGGAGGTGACCTATGCATGCTGACCTACGGCGTGCGAGTGGAGTGCGCGACTGCCTCGCCCTGTCCCTCATCGTTGGGCTATTCGTGTTGCCGGCGCTGCTTCAGGCTCCTGGAGCTCATGCGTCCTCCGAAGGCGTCCGTGATCACCTGAAGCGAGCAAAGATCTTTCTCGCCGCCGGAGATTACCATCGCGCGTTGGAAGCCTGCCAGCGGGAAGTGGAGGCGTCACCTTCAGCCGAAAGCTATGTCTATCTCACGTACGTGTACCACGCAATCGACGGATATCTGGATTATGCATCCAAGGCAGATCGGTGGGTGCTCGTGGAGCAGCTCTATGTGAATTTGGCCACGGGTGGTCCTCAGGACCTCGTGGATCCGCCGGATGTGTTGGCCAGAATCGCAAAAGAAATTATCCAGGGCAGTGTCCGACAGCAGTCCGACGTGACAGCGGCGATGGCGGCGCGACTCGATGAAGCCGTGGTCGCTCGGCTCTGGAAGCAGCAGGCTGCGTGGCGGGCCGCCCGCCCCGACAGTTGGTGGTGGGGTGTTCCTGAGGCCTGGGGCTGGTAGGATGGGATGAGCAAGTCGCTGGGAGAGGGAGGTGCGAGATGAAGCATTCACGTGTATTGACGACAAGCGCCTGCCTCCTGATCGTGGTCTGGGTCGATAGCGGAGGGTCGCCAGGAGCCTCCGGTTCCTGGCGGATATCGCACCTGGAGAATGGGCAACGGATCTACATGTCTGGCATGACGGCACAGGGCCGGGTGATCCAGAACAGTCACGGCATGGAGGGAGTTGGCTGTGCCATGTGTCACGGTCCTGACGGGCGGGGCGGGACCATGCATGGGATTCCCGTGCCGAACATCACCATGCGCGCGCTGACCGACCCAAGTGGCTACGAACATCCGACCGGGCGCAAGCGCCCGCCCTATACTGAGGAGAGCATCAAGGCGGCGATCGTGGCCGGGATTGATTCGGGAGGAAACAGTCTCCATCCTGAGATGCCCCGCTGGACCGGGGTGACTGCCGGCGATCTGGAGGATCTCATCGGGTTCCTGAAAACCTTGGGCATGGGGCCTCCCGGATCCCAGGGAGGGTCTCAGGGCCTGTAATCAGTGAACGGTCCTGGGCACGCGTCCGGACCGCGACTGACGGTGGGCAGGCGACCAGCGGCTCGGTTGACACTCTCGCAGCGGGTAGGATACGATGACCGGGCTTCGCAGGCTTCGCCGAGCGACGCGACGCAAGGCATGGGCACTTTATTGCAAGGAGGCAGTCGAGTGGGAGGACAGGCGATCAAGGTGGATGAGGCCGGTTGGGATATCGAGGTAATGAAGGCACCGGAACTCGTCATGGTCGATTTCTGGGCGGTGTGGTGCGGGCCCTGCCAGATGGTCGCGCCGATCGTCGAGGAGTTGGCCGGTGAGTATGCCGGGAAACTCAAAGTCATGAAGCTCAATACGGACGATAACCCTGAGATTGCGGGCCGCTACCAAGTGATGAGTATTCCGACGATCCTGTTCTTCAAGGATGGCCAACCCGTCGAGAAGCTCGTCGGCGCTCGGCCAAAGCGGCAGTTCAAAGAAGTCATCGAATCCCTGCTCGCGCAGCATTCCCGCACCGTATAGGACGGTGCTCGGCTCGTATGCTTACCGAGCTGCGCATTTCGAACTTTGCTGTCATCGAACATCTGAGCCTGACGATCGAATCCGGCTTCCAGGTGTTCACGGGCGAGACTGGAGCGGGGAAATCCATTCTGGTTGATGCCCTCACGCTGCTGGTCGGGGGACGTGCCTCCGTCGACCTGGTCAGGTCGGATGCCGAGGAGGCGGTCGTCGAAGCGGCGTTCTCCCTTTCCGCCACCACGCCGGTCATCGAACGGTTACGCGAGACTGGCAGCCTGGGTCCCCGCGAGACCGAGCTGATTATCCGCCGCGTCGTCTCCCGCACCGGTCGCAACCGGATCTATGTGAACAGCAATCTCACCGCGCTCCACGTGCTGCAGAGCCTCGGCGGAACTCTGATCGATATCCACGGCCAGCATGAACAGCAGTCGCTCCTCTCGGCGCATGCCCAGCTTGATGTCCTGGACGCGTTCGGGCATCTCAAAGATCTGCGGCGCGAGTACGCGAGCCAGTATGAGCAGTGGCGCGCGAGCCAGCGTGCGCTGGAAGAGGCCGTCCGGGCAGCGGCCGAGCGTGCGCAGAACGAAGAGGTGATCCGATTTCAGTATCGAGAACTGGTGGACGCGGACGTGCGTCAGGGAGAAGAAGAAGCCTTGACCGCGGAACATCACCGGCTGTCTCACGCCCAGCGGTTGGGCGAGCTGGTTCGCGAGGCCTATGAGTTGCTCTATGGGGGCGACGCGTCCATCTTGAGCGGCCTGGGAGCGGTACGCGAGCGTCTGCGCGAGCTCTCCTCGATCGATCCCGGCGCCGGAGACTGGGCCGCATTCTGCGATGGGGCGACGGTCCAGCTTCGCGAACTGGCCCAACGGTGTCGTGATTACCAGCGAGGCTTGGAATCGGACCCCGCCCGACTCGGGGTGGTGGAGGAACGGCTCGACCGGCTGCAACGGCTCAAGAAAAAACATGGCGGCAGCGTGGATTCGCTGTTGACCCGGGTCGAGGAATTGAAGAAGCAGATCCAGGAGCTCGAGGGGTCCGAAACGAGGACAGCGGAGCTGGGTCAGCAGGTGGTCGAGGACCACGCCCTCATGGAGGCGCTGGCGAACCGGCTGTCTGATGACCGGGCGCGGGCGGCCCGGAACCTGGAAACGAGGGTCAAAGAGGAGCTGACCGCTCTCCGTATGGACCAGACCCGCCTCCAGATCGGCGTCGAGCAAGACCGAGGTGAGTCCGCCTTTGGACCGACCGGACGTGACCGGGTAGAATACCTCATGTCGGCCAACCCGGGAGAACCGCTGCAGCCACTGGCCCGTGTGGCCTCAGGAGGAGAGCTGTCGCGGGTCATGCTGGCGATCAAGACGGTGCTGGCCGAGACCGACGGGGTGCCCGTGTTGGTCTTCGACGAGGTAGATGCGGGGATCGGAGGCGCCGTCGCCGCGGTGATGGGGCAGCGGCTGAGGGCGCTGGCGGACTACCATCAAGTCTTCTGCATCACGCATCTGCCGCAGATCGCGTCCCAGGCGGGCACTCATTTCCTCGTCGAGAAGGGTGTGGTGAAGAAGCGAACCGTGACCAGGGTCCGGCGGCTCGATGAACGGGAACGTCGGGAGGAAGTCGCCAGGATGCTGGGAGGCTTGGCCATTACGCAGGCGGCCCGTGACACGGCGGCCGAGATGATTGGCGAGGCCAAACGTGAGCTGTAGGGCGTCAGGATTCAGGGACCGCGGCTTGGCCGGATGATGCGGCCAGCGCGGGTAGGGAGGCCTTGCACTTGGTCGCCACACGGGCGAAGAGGCTGGCGAGGGTGGGGTCGAAGGAAGTACCTGCCTGGCGCTGGATTTCTTCAATGGCCTCCTCAATCGACGCGGCCTCTTCCGACACGAGGTGGTCAAAGACCTCGGCGATGCAGACGACCCGAGCCAGTAAGGGAATCCCTTCGCCCTGGAGCCCGTTGGGATAGCCGGCGCCGTCCCAGCGCTCATGATGGTACGAGATGATCTGTCCCACCTCTGCCGGGAACTGGAGCGGAAGGATTATCCGCGCGCCGATTTCCGGATGCCGCTTGAACCCCTCTGAGTCCCTCTGACCGGGTACTCCGCTCTGAGAGACCAGATGATCCGGGAGGGCGATCTTCCCGATATCGTGCAAAAAGGAGCCGAGGGCCAGCGCCTTCCGCTCGGACGCACTCAGGTTCATGTGATCAGCCAGGAGAGCGGCATAGCCGCTCACGCGGGTGGAATGATTCAGCAATTCCCGATCCTTCGCTTCGAGCAGTTCGGACAGGAGTGAAGCGAGGTCAGACTGGTCGCCGGCGGGGAAATCGGCCCTCCGCTTTCCCTGCGCAAGGGAGAGATACTGCTCGCGGAGGTGGTTCCACGCGAGCGTGGCGCTCTGTTCGGTTTCCCATCCGCTTCGAGAACTGGCCAGCATGTCACGTAACCGGTCGAGGCGTTGCTTCTTCTCGAGCGTTTGCTGGATCAGCGCAATCAATTCAGCCACGTTGAACGGCTTGAGGAGGTACCCGGCCGCTCCGTATCGGATCCCGTCCATCGCCGACTTCAAGCTGCCGTAGCCGGTGATGATGATCACTTCCACCTCGTTACGCTCCAGTTTGATCTCCTGCAACAGATCCATCCCTTGACAGTCTGGCAACTTGAGATCCAGCGTGACGAGGTCGATGCGTTGCTCCCCGAGTACGCGTCGCGCGGCGTGAGCGTTGTCCACCACATGGAGATGGTAAAATGGCCGCAGGATCATGGTGAGGGAGTTCCGAGGGCCCGGCTCATCTTCCACGATCAAGATGGTCGCCTTCGAAGGCTCGGCAGAGGCCGGGATGTTCTCTTCGCGAGGATCTGTGTGAATCATGTGAGTGAACTGTGTGGACGGCGTGGATAATACCTGTATAAGTGAGTAATTGCAATGCCCATCATCACATAACTAAGCAATTGCAATGCCCATCACCGGTTGGTGAGACCTGCTGGGACGAACCATGCCGCCATGCCAAGGTATATGGGTGACCCCAAGAGGAGGCCCAACCGCTAGGGAGACGGGCCCGGCTGACGAGGAGAGGACCACCAGTGCCAAGGGCAATTCCTGTACAAGATTGTACAATGCGGCGCCCAGACGTGTCATTCCAACAACATGTCTGCCTGTGGAGTTGACGCTTGGCCTTCCACCCGCGTGATCCCCAGCAGGTCCATTCGGTACTTGAGCATGCGTCGGCTGATCCCGAGCAGTGCTGCGGCGTGGGTCTGGACATAGTCCGTTCGCTTCAGCGCATCCAGGATGATTTCCTTCTCGAACTCCAACACCGCCTTCTCAAGGGACATGCGACCCGACAGGGTGTCGTCACGCAGGGAGTCGGATGAGGTCTCCGTCCGGAGCGCGGTGGGGAGATGCTCCGGGGTGATCAGGTTGCCGCGGCACCAGACGCTTGACTGTTCGACGACGTTCTCAAGCTCACGGATGTTCCCCGGCCAGTGGTATTTGCCCAGAATCTCCAAGGCCTCCTTCGTGAACTCCTGCGGGCTTCTGGGGTTGTCCTCAAGGCGTCTCGCGAGAAAGTACTTGGCCAGCAAAGGAATATCCTCCCGGCGTTCCCGCAAAGGGGGTAGGCACAGCGATACCACGTTGATCCGGTAATAGAGGTCTTCCCGAAACTCCCTCCGGCGCAGCAGCTCCTCCAGGTGCTTGTTCGTAGCCGCGATGATTCGCACGTCCACTCGGACGGGCTGAGTGCCTCCGATGCGGGTAAATTCCCGCTCTTGGAGCACGCGAAGCAGTTTGGCTTGTGTGGCGGCGCTGAGATCGCCGATCTCGTCAAGGAACAAGGTTCCGTCATGAGCGAGTTCGAACTGACCCAGGCGGCGAGTCAGGGCATCCGTAAATGCCCCCTTCTCATGGCCGAACAGTTCGCTCTCGATCAAGGTTTCAGGCAAGGCCGCGCAGTTGATGGCCACGAACGCACGGTCCCGTCGAGCACTGTTATAGTGAATCGCGCGCGCCACAAGTTCCTTGCCGGTTCCGCTCTCACCGGTGATGAGAACGGTGGTGCGCGTGTCGGCGACCTGTTCGATCTTGGCGTAGATCTCCTGCATCGCCGGGCTCTTGCCGACGAGGTTGTGGAACGCGTATCGGCTGACCACTTGGGCGCGGAGATTGCGAACCTCCTGTATCAGTTCCTGCGCCGCCAGCGTCTTAGCGGCGATGAGGCGAAGCTCCTCGATGTCAAAGGGCTTGGTTAGATAATCAGCCGCTCCCAACTTCATCGCGTCCACGGCCGTCTTCACCGTCTGAGTTGCTGTCAGCATGATCACCGGGATGCTGTGGTCCTCCGACCGGAGGGTCTGCAGGAGTTCCATGCCATCCATACCCGGCAGGACGAGGTCGAGCAGAACAAGGTTCGGCGACTCTCGCCGGAATAGCTCCAGGCCCTCCTTCGCATCCGAGGCGCAGATCACCTCGTAGGTCGACTCCAGGACCATCTTGAGCGAAACCCGAATCCCGGGTTCGTCATCGACCAATAGGATCCGTTTCTTCACGGGCCTCCTGCTTTTTCTGAACTTCAGAGTGCCGAGGATTTACCGGCAGATTCACGAAGAAGCTGGTCCCCCTCCCGAGCTCACTCTCGACCTCGATATAACCCCGGTGCTCCTGCACGATCTGGTGGACGATCGTGAGGCCGAGACCTGTGCCTTCGCGTTCCCCACTCTCATGCTTGCTGGTATAAAATGGATCGAAGATGTGCTGCAAGTTGGCTTCCGAGATGCCGATTCCGGTGTCGGTGACCTCGGCCTGGACCCAGGTGCCTCCAGCCGTTTTGAGCAGTTTCTGGGTCCTGACCGTCAACCGGCCCCCTGCATCACCGATCGCGTCCATGGCATTCAGGAACAAGTTCAAGAGAACCTGTTTGATCTGCTGGCGGTCAAGCATGACCCGAGGCAAGTCCGGCGCGAATTCCTTTTCAATCGTGATGGACTTGCCGTCCGCCTTCACCTCGACGAAGTAGAGGCAGGACGCCACCACCTCGTTGAGGTCCTCCTCCATGAACCTGGGCTCCATGTACCGCGCATAGTCCAAAATCTCCTGGATCAGGCGCTCGATTCGCGCCACGTCATCCGACACGACTTGGCTGAAATGGCCGACGAATTCAGGATCATCCTTCCGTTCCGGGGCGAGCTGAACAAACGTCTTGATGGAGGTTAGGGGGTTTCGGATCTCGTGCGCAAACCCGCCCGCGATGGTCTCCAGGGAGCGGAGGCGATCCGTGCGCCGCATCAGGATTTGGGAACGCTTGAGATCCTCGTACAGCATCGCGTTATCGAGCGCGATGGCAGCATTCTGTGCCAGCATGGTCAACAGATTCAGGTCCTCCCCGGAATACATGGCGTCGCCGATGCGCCGGCCGAGGTTGCAGAACCCAAGCAGACGATCCTTGTTGACCAGTGGAATGCAGACTTCGGCCTCCATCATGCGCAGGGCGCCGATGATGGAGGACGTCGCAGGCGGGCGGATCTGATGTTCAAACTCTTCGCGAACCAGGATGGATTGATAGTACAACAAATGATTGGCCAGTCCCTCGCCGGCCCTCAGCCTGAGAGAGTTGGTGCCATTCGAGAGAGCACCGTACGAGGAGGACTGGATGTAGAGGTTCTTTTCCTTGTCCAGCAGGTAGAGCGAGGCGGTCTCGATGCCGATCACCTTCACGAGGGTGTGGACGATCTCCTCAGTCAGTGATCGCAGATCGAGGTTCTCGACCAGCCTTTTGGAGAAATTGGTCAGCGTCTCATAGGCATCGTAGCGTTTCCTGAAGAGAGCCCTTTCGACCGCCTTTTCCATGCGTTTTTGCAGGGTGGCGAGGACTTCAGCCAGGACCAACGATGTGGCAACCACGATGCCTGCGAGCAGATACTGCATCGTATCCGTGAAGGCACGGACCAGGAGCAGAATGACCAGATAGAAGCCGAGCGTGAAGGCCAGCGCCTTCACATAGGGGAGCACACGCTGCTTGGTCAACAATGGTACCTGCGAGAGCGGGTACTTCAGTAGACCATAGGTCGCTACGAGGGCCCACAAACTCACAAAGACAGAACCGACCGGGTAGTAGGATGCCCCGTAGTTCTGTGCGAAGTCGATCGCCGCAATGTACCCGATCGCGAAGGCCCCAAAGACAAATCCGATACGGGTCCCCTCCATCTGCGGGGTCGGCTTGAGTCGCTGATACCCCAGCCAGAGCTGTCTCAGCGTCAGGACGCTGGCGAGGAAGAAATACATGAGGAACGCGGGATGCAGAGGACCGGCTTTCGTGTAATACGCCCAGGCATACCGGTACTGGCCGTCGATAAGATAGTCCGTCGGGAGCAGGAGGCTGAACGCAGTGCTCACCACGTACAAGGCAGGCACGACCTTGTTCATAGCCTGACTCGGCAGCAGGCTGACGCTGAAGTGGTACGCGAGGGCCGGAATGAACACCACTCCCGCATGCGACACCTTCCCCCAGACGAGGGCTTCTTGGGCATCCGAGGTGGAATACTGCAAGAAGACCCCGAACAGCCACACGCAGGCGCCGGAGCACAGCAGGCCGAAGGTGACGTTGGCCGCCGCCCTCGGGTTCTTCAGGACGATCCGAAGACCGAGTGCGAACAGGAGCGTGGCGGCCAGCAGCGGCGGGATCGAGTACAGCGTTGCGCGCTCGGTCACCATCACGCCCACGTAAATGGGCACAACGATCGCGCTCAGGAACAGGCTGTAGGCGAGGCCCTTGTGAATCACGAGTGTGATATCCATCAGCCGGTGCTTGACGATGGCATAGGCTACGAGGGACGTGTAGACGGAGACCAGGATGATGCCGTCCGGCGGAATCTGAATGCCGTACCAGAGGAAGAAGTTGGTCGACCCACCGCCGTACCCGATTACGGATGCGGCGATCAGGTAAAGGTATTGATTGCGGCGGGTTCCTTTCGTATTCCGGTACGCGACCCCTAGCAGGTAGATTGCGTACAAGGCGTAGCTGGTAAACCAGAGCAGAAAAAGATGAAACATGAGGCCGGGTTTGGGCCAGTAGGCGAACGAGAGCTCCGGCTTCAGGTCGGCGATGAACCACGGCGTCACGTCGCTGACCAGAAACAGCCCGCTCAGGACGTACCCGATTGTCAGGACGGCCCGCCGCCTCTCCACCATGTCGAGGAGGGTCAGGACGTGGTGCAGGTAGAAGATCGGGATGAGAATCGCGCCGACCATCAGAAGGCGGATGAACATCAGCGCCAGGTCTGGGGATTCAGTCAATTGCCATGCGCAGTAGAAATAGCTCCAGATCGCGATGCCCAGACAGTGGAGTCCGTAGGTGCGATTTCGGGGATCGCGCGGGCCTCGCACGTACACGAGGATCCCAAGCATGGTGGCGGTGAGCCCGTTTAGAAGGCCGCTCAGCGCGTAGAAGTTCATCATGAGGAGGGGGACTCCGACCGAACCTGGTCCCAGTCGCTGGCGTGATCATACACCCCGGCGGGTTTTTGGGCTACTGCCAAGTAGGCTTGATTGGCCATTGCAGAATAGATCCGTGGCTGGGAGGTGCCGCTGGAGAGAAGTAGCATGGCCAGTTCCTGCTTGTCAAAGAAGTGGAAGATCCCATTCGCCTCGGCGTGTCGGATCTTTCCCGAATTGTTCAGGAGCTGTCTGGCCTCGTCGATCTCGACCTGGTCGGTGGTCGTCTGGAGAAAGTTGCGGTAGATCTGGGAAAGATCGGCCTGGGGTTTGAGGTTCGTCAAGGCCAGGCGGCCCCCCGGAGCCAGGACCCGCACGAGTTCCTGTAGTGTCAGCAAGGGGTTCTGCAGGTAGCCGATGACCAGGTTGCAGACGATCCGATCGAATTGGTTATCGCGGAACGGGAGAGGCATGTTGAGGTCAACCCGGCTAAGATCCACGTTCAGAAACGGCTGCGGTCGGATAGCCTCCGGGATCTTGCCACGGAGATCCGTGACCAACTTTTTGAAGTTGAAGCAGGCCTGCCTCAGCGCATGTGGCACAAAGTCAATCCCTACGTAATGTGGCGGGCGCCAGTCATCCCGAAGGCTGTCGCGCCGCTGATAGGCCTGGTTAAGCAGCAAGAACATACCAAAGTTCCCGTTCCCGCAACCCGCGTCCAGGATGATTTCACCCCGGTTAAGCCCTCCCAGGAACCCATAGATCATATCCAGGAGGCGCCAGAAGTCAGAAACGTTCACGACGTAATGAAAATGATCGAGATAGTCCCGCCAGAACTCGAGGTTTTCAAACTGGGACATCTGGTGCCTGGCACGGGCACGCTCTCGCTCCACTCGACTCTGGAGGCCGATGTCTCGCTGGGAGGGTTCGCGCACCTCTGCCGGGCGCGACGGAAGATCGAGCGCATCCGAACAGCAGGTCACGATCTGACGGAACACCGCTCGGGCTTTTCGCGGGTTCTCGTTCAGGCGGTGGAGCGCTTCTGGAATCAGATAGAACCGTCTCAGGTTGGTCCCGAGGGCGTCCTGGACCGCTCTGACAGAGTCCGCGTCAACCCAGAGGTCGTGCTCCGCCATGAAGAGGACAACGGGAACGCGGATCTCTCGGGCGTCGCGGATCGTAGACTGGAGGTCGGCAAAGCCCTGGGTGATGGCATCCTCCAACCACGGCTCCGCGCTGATGTTGAAGCCGAGCATATTGACCGCTCCGCGCCGGACACCGCGCAAGTAGGCACCGATGTAGTCCTCCTGATGGACCGCTGATAAGGTGGCCTGCACGTCCACCACCCCCGTCAGGACCACAAGGAGCGCGGCCCTTCGATCATTCGCCATCTGCTTGAGTGCCACCCGTCCAGCTAAACTCGTGCTGACCACCGCGATTCGACTGTCTGGCCAGGTGCGTTCCGCGTAGCTCAACACCTCAGAGAGGTCCTGTCTCAGACCGGTTAGGGTAAATTGCAGGATATCGCCTTCGCTTTCCCCGACGTGGTCGGTATGGTCATAGCGGAGGACGTGGAATCCGTTGTTGGCCAGGAAGTAGGCTAGGGTCAGGTACTCTTTCTTGGTCTCCCCGTAGCCTGGCGAGATGATCACGACCGGAGACCCGGGTGGCAGGCCCTGCTTGGGATGGTCATAGTACGCGGCGATGCGCTTTTCTGTCTCCGTCTTCCACTCGATCAATTCGCTCGCCAGGCTGGCATCCTCGTCGCACGGCTTGACGTCGGCCGGCTCAGTGAGAAGGCGTGCAGCCAATTCGGCTACCCTTCGCCGCGCCTCCTCATTGCGGTGCAGAAATCGAAGACCGACGAGATGGGTGCCGAGGCTGTCCGTGAATTTCGGATCGGCTTGGGTGTTCGTTTGTATCCAGACGACCTCGCTGTGGATGGCGTAGTCGTCTGCCGCCCCCTGTTCCTCCTGCCCTTCACGTGCGAGCGCACTGGGTGGAGCCAGGTGCAGCACCACGCGTTGCCTTAGAAGATCAGGAGAAGACCGCACTCGCAGGCAGGCCCCGTCCATACTCAGGTTCAGAGTGAGCGCGGCGTACTGGGCGGTCTCCTGCGGTTCAGCAGACGTCGGCACGTTCACATGGGCGGGTAGTGAGAGGCTCACTCGGGTCGCCAGGCGCTGCTCCGATGAGGAACTCGTTTTCGGCTCGGAGGTGGGACGGTGAAGCAAGCCGCCCTGCGGGGGATCGCTGCCCGACAACCCGACTTCCACCAGCAGGTCTCCAGTATCCTGGGGCTCCAGCAGGCCGGTGATCGTCATCTGGACCGCACCCTCGCGGAGTGCCTCGAGGTAGGAGCTCAGGATCAACTCCTCCGTGGTGCCAAGCGCCGCAAATCCGACGGCCACGCCGAAACGCGGGGTGGCTCCAGGCCTCGGAAGGTAGCCTCCAGGGTTCGCTTGCTCACGGATGCCGAGCACGGTGCCTCGGATTTCGAGCACTCCTCCCCCATTCACGATACCCAACTGTATCGGTTGACCTTCAGTGCACGGAATGGCCTCCGGGAAGGTCATGTAGAGCCCGCCGCGGCTGAGGTTGACTGTCGTACCTTCCCAGGCGCTGCCGTTCAGGCTCAGTCGGGTGTCGAGCTGCCGAGCGAGGCGTGGCGAGCGCCGGCGTTCGAACGCCGACTGCGTCCCTCCCGTCTGTAAGAGCGCAGCAGTGCCCAGTGGTCCCGCAAGACAGGCCTCAGGCAGAGCCGGTTCGGCCGATTGGGTTTCAGTTTGCCCGACCCGTACTCCGGCTGAAGAGGCTTCGGTCAACGGGGACTGGCCGGCACTATGGCCCATGCTGGCCAGGGGATCCAACTCAGTGACGGCGGCATCTTCGGAAGGAGTCTGCCACGGACTTCCGATCTCCAGGCGTTGGATCTTCTCTCGGAGTCGTTGGATCTCTTCCACAATTCCGGGCAGTCGGTCCGCCAGGTCTGGGTCCAATTGACGGAAAGGCGTCCAGTCGGGGAATTTCTGGTCCCGGAGGGGCTGCCCCCACCGCGGTACTGAGACACGTGTAGTGAGGTCACGCAGCACACCGACGGTGCCCAGGAACTCCCGCTGCGGGCCGTAGAGGCCGGCCGCGTTGAGTTCGATGGCGATGGGATTCCCACGATGGGTGCCGAGGTGTCTTGGCAACAACAGCAACTGAAAGTTGCGTGTCGCCCTCGCTCCTGTCCGCCGTTCGTTGAATCGTCGTGCCGCCAGGGGTTGCTCACGCGAGTCCAGGAGCGCCGCATAGTGGGCTCCGATCAACTCCTGAGGTTTGTATCCCAGCAGGGGACCGATGCTTGGGGTCACAAAGGAAAATCTTGCGTTGGCATCCAGTTCATAGACCACGTCGGAGATGTGTTCTATCAGACGTCGGTACTGCTCGCTGCGCCTCAGACGCAGCCGCAACTCACGTTTTTCGAGCAGTTCCAGCGTGACCAGCGGCAACTCCGATAAAAACGCAGGGGTCTTCTTGTAGAGATAGTAATCGGCTCCCGCCTTTATCACGCTGACGGCTGTGAGCAAATCCTGGCGGTCGGCCTGGACGATGATGGCTGCATCGGGAGCTCGTCGCCTGAGTTCCGGTAGGATCTCGAAGCCGTTTCGACCGTGGAGGCGCTCGTCCAGCACGATGACGTGCCAATCCTGTGTGGACGCCCGTTCCAATGCCTCTTCGCCCGATTGGACGGCCTCCGCCTTGCAGCCAGGGAATACCCCTTCCATGCTGATCACCGTCAGGCGGCTATCCTCGGCCTGCCCATTCACCACGAGCAAACTGACCGGGCCAACTGGTTGCAAGGAATCCATTCAAGCACTCTCCGAATCGTCGCTCTGCCTCATGGTCTTGTCATGTCGCCACAGCCGCCTCAGTGGTGTGGCGTTCGTTCGCGACGGGACAACTGCAAGGTCGGCCTCGCGTCTGGGTGGGAGAACGAAGAGGTGCGGAGGAAAAGGGATGGGTGGGAGTATGTCCCTGCTGGAGAGCGACTCTGCTAAACCATCCATATGGCGACATGGTATTCCGAGCGGGACCTCCAGGGGCCCAGCCTGCGTGCGCGCCGCCAACGATTCCAAGGCTTATACGCAGCAAATCCGCAGCTTTTGTATGCATGTGTATGCATGATCCAAACCATTCTCCGGCACGGAGCAAGCCAGCAAGTAGAGTCCACCGAGCAGCTAACAGGCGCGACGGTCTACGAAGCTCGAGAAATCCACTGGCAAGACGGAGGGTTGGGGGAGAGCGGTGACGGAAAAAGGCAAGTGAGCGAGAACAGGAACCATTCTCTCCGAGTGGTCGCCTTGACAGGTGGGGGATAGGAAGGCTCGACACAAGAGAAAGGAGAGAATTTATAAAATTACATAAATCCAACATGTTATGGTTGTCAACCTGGAACGAGACCACAGGAAGCCTTGTGCAACAGTTTTCCCAAGTTTTCCTCAAGGTTCGAGTAATGACGAGGGCGTGTGAACAAAATTGACCGACTTGCGGGCTGGTAGTGCTATGGCCATGTCTATCTCATTGTTAATGAAAGTATCTCACGATGAGTACAATTTTGTACAGAAAAAACGCTTCTCCGCGTCGTATGCCCAATTGGTAGGCACTCGACGCAGAAGCCACTGATTCAGCAACGGAAGCGGTCTGCCCAGGCTTGGGAAAACCCACGTCACTCTTTCAGGCTGCACCCCGCTCAGCTTCCTGCTGCTTCTGCGCTGAGTTCTGTGGAGAGCTCTGTGGAAAGGGCGGGCTTGTCCGGGAGGCAGAAGGAAAGGCTGCCGTGGGGGCTGCCTGCGCAGATGCCCCATCCTGACAGGTGGAGGAGCGCAGCCCCGAGGAGGTGTGCCCGCGACAATAGGTCGAGCCGTCACGGGGCTAGGGCTGCGCGTTCCGTCGGGCACACTCCAGGGGTCATGTAGAGCAAGTAGTTGCCCATCCCGTGTTGGACGCGGGAGTCATGCAGCGGGTGGTGATAGACCATGACCATTTCGTATTCATCCTTCATGGTCACTGAGAACCCGCGCGCATCCCGGTAGACCTGGTGGGGCTGGAACGCGATGAATGTTCCATCCTGCGCCACGTCGGGAACGGTGCGCAGCAAGGTTTGATTGGTCGTCTTGTTCTCAAGGGCGATGAGGAGCAACTCGTCGTGACCGTGGGGATAGGCGAATTTGACGCATCCGTCCATTCGGAATTTGAGCGGCGCCGACAGGACGTGCACACCGGGTGTGATCTCAATCCCCTCGTCCGTCTGTTCTTTACCCCGCTCGCCGAACTTGCTGAAGCAGACGATGTTCACCCCTACCTGGTACACGTCCATTGCCTTCATCGGGACGCCTTCGGGGGCCATCTCCATCGTAAAGGTGGCCATGACGTCCTTGGTCGGCGGCGCCTTATGGTAGAAGGCCACGACCGACATGAGATTCTGGCCCTTTCCCAGCTTCACGCCGTAGCCTTCTGGAAAGCGCGCCTCCGTCATCTCCAGGCCGGCGCCCGAGAAGAAGAGCGGCTCTCCAGGGCAGGACACACTAGGGCTGTCGTTGTTGACCATGAGGATGTGGTGCAGATACTGTTGCGGGAGCGGCTTGCCCTCCTTGGTGAACACTGCCGATTTGTAGGCGATGAGGTACATGTCTCTGGGAAGCTGGAAGTTATGCTTGGGCATGCTGGCCGCCAGGTCACCGTCATGCGGGGATGGGAGATCGATCGGCCCGAACGTCAGCGTGACGGTGTTCCCTTCGATCGTCACTTTGGTGGTCGTTTGGCCTTTGAGAGTAGGCACAGCGTGATCATGATTGCCGGCCCCGAATGCCGGTCCAACCCACGCGAGCACCAACAGTGCAGCCAACAGCACCCGGTTCATAACTCCTCCGTTCTCATGTGAAAAACGATCTCGAAAACTCGGCCGTCTGTGCGCTGGGAGCCCCCTCCCTTACGGCGAGGGAACCGGTATACGCGATTCGGACTGAAGGCGCTTCCAGACATACTTGCCGCCCCATTGGCGGGGGGGAATATTTTTCCTATCCCCGACCCTCGTGTACCACCAGACGCCCTCTGCCTCGGTTCGATCGTCCGAGAGCAGAATTTCGAATCCGCCCTCCCGGTCATTGCCGGGTTGATGCCAGGTCCCCTGCCACAGGCGATCGGTGAATCCGGTGGTGGAAATCCTTCCGCCCTGCCAGGGATAGGTTCCATTCCCGCTCCGGTCCAGTGTGGCGACGTAGGATTTGTCCTCTTCCTGAATTTCCCATGTGCCGCTCAGGTCCGGCCTCTCCGTCCCAGTTCCGGCAATTGCCGCTGCCTGCGCCCCAGATCCCGCATCAACGGCAACCGAGGGTCCGGGTCCGGTGCTTCGGGACGATTCGTGCCAGGCGACCAGCAGCCACCGACCATCGCGTCGCTCCAGGACACCCGTTTCCCGGAGGGGAAGCACGGTGCGCCGCGGATCCTGCGAGCTTCCGACGTATCGGATATAGTCCAGTTCCATCGCGAACCAGGCGGTCTCACCGCGGGTCCATATCCTCAGGTCGATGATCGGAATCTCCAGCCGCGCCACTGAGTCGAACTCTTGCTTCATCTCTTGAGCGAAGTCGTTCCACCCCACATACTTCCTGCCCCCAATGGAATAACTGATGATGTCGGGATCTTGCGCCATGAGCTTCTGCATAGTGGCCAGGTCCTTCGAAGCATTCGCCCGGACGAGGGCCCGCACCACCTCTTCGGGGCCGCTGGGCCCTGCTGCACGTCCGTTTGTCGTCGCGCACAGCAGCAACGCAGCGACAGAGAGCACAAGGGGCCAGAGCCGATCGCTTCGCAAGGCGCACACTCATTCTGCAGTGACGAGACCGATGCACCGCTGTGTTCTGTTCTCTCTTCTTGGAGGGAATCGGTGGAATGTTAGCGTGGTAGGCTACACGGCTCCGGCAATCCTTGTCAAATGTTTTTCCCGGGAAGACGGATCTGGCGTACGAAACGACACGTTTCCTTCACAGAAGCAACCGAACTCAGCGACCCGCAGAACCGCCGCTATCAATCAGGCGCGGCAGGTGCACGAGAGGACTACCCCGCGCGTTCGGACGCCAGGGCGCCGGGGGTCACAACCACGACCGTTGTATTATCAACTCCGCCATGGTCGTTCGCTGCCTGAATGAGCGCGCGGCAAGCGAGTTCCGGCGACCGAGTGGCTCCGAGAAGGATCTCGACGATATTGGCGTCGTCGAGCATCTTGGTCAATCCGTCCGAACACAGCAGGAACCTATCGGAGGGTTTGAGTCTGAAAGTGTACAGGTCGGCCTCGACCTGGGGGTCGGTTCCCAGGGCGCGGGTTAACACATGGCGCAGCGGATGGACCAACGCCTCCTCAGGCGAAAGGAGCCCGACCCTGACGTGGTCCTCCACCAGTGAGTGATCTCTCGTCACAGGGGTCAGGGTCCGCCCCCGAAGCAGGTAGGCGCGGCTATCGCCGATGTGAGCGACGGTGGCGTGCGCAATCGGGCCACAGGCAATACGGAGCGCCACAACAGTCGTACCCATGCCGGCGAGCTCGGAGCGCTGGAGAGCGAGTTGACGAATGGTCCGATTCGACGCGGCAATGGCTCTGCGCAATTCCGTCTCCCTCTGAGCCGGGTCTGTCGCATTGAGCCCTGGTTGGGCGTTCATGTGCGCCTCGGCTCTGATCGATGCCGTGAGGACTTCCACAGCCGACCGGCTCGCCACGTCGCCGCCAGGATGCCCACCCATGCCATCGGCGACGATCCAGAGCTGGAGGTCGTTTTCGACGGCGTAGGCATCCTGGTTGGACGGCCGGACCTGCCCCACATTCGTCAACCCGGCGCCGTGCCAACTCATAGCGCAGTGCGTGTCCACCCGGGTGAATCACCCTCACTGAAGGGGGTTAGGGCTGGGGCAGGTCCATGGCGTTCGGCCAGCTGGGAGTAGATCCGTTCGGCCAGCGGCTCGAGGTTTCGAGTGTCCGACTCGTTGTAGCGCAACAGAACGTCGAGCGCACGGGCATCTCCTGCGCGCCAGGCATGCCAGAGCCGGACCGCATCCCACCCGTCCAGACCACGGACCTCTGATTGGCGTTCGATACCCGCGAGTGTTTCGATGTGCTTGAGCCCTCCGCGCAATCCCAGGCGTCTGGCCGCAAAACACAGGTCGATGTGGGGCTGATCCAGCACCAGCCCAGGATACTTTGCCCGCAGGAACGGAAGATCAAACACGCTTCCGAAGAAGGACACCAGCAGATCGTACCGGGACAGCTCCTGGTTGAGCCGTTCCTCGGTCAAGGATTCGCCGCGTACCAAGCTCGTCATTCGGCCATTGCCGTAGAGTCCGACCACGGTGACCTCCCCATGATCAGGGGTGCCCCCGGTGGTCTCGAGGTCCAGGTAGACGGTTCGAGATTTGAACGCGTCATACAAGCGCCAGTGGTCACGCGGTTTTAGGCGTCTGGCGAAGAAGCGCGACTGCCGGTCCTCCAGGTGCCGGATGGCCGAAGCGATGTCCACATCATACGTGCTCTTGCGCTCCGCGGAGATGCCGTACAGCGAGCGACAGGCGAGAAAGGTCAGCCAGTTTTGAACACCGTTGTGCCAGAGCCGGCGCTCCGTGGATTCGCCGATGCCCTTGAGGAGGATGAAGGTGGACTCGATCATAATGGCGGTGAGCGAAGCAGGAAGTCCTGCTCGGATTCTAACCTTGATTTCGAAAGGGAAACAAGATAAATTCCGCGTTGGACACAGTCGCTGCCCGATCGTGAGCACGGGTCCGTGCCCGTTGGACAGAGCGTATTGGACCCACACCGGAAGATCGTAAGGGCAGGGCAACCGCTTCATCAACCTGGAGTAGGACCGAGTCGCCGCATGGGAGACCAAGCACGGCGGATCAGGATCTCCGTCGGATCGGTTAGCCTCGAAGCCGAGCTGAAGACCAGCAAGACCGCCGAGGCCATTTACGCTGCATTGCCCGTCGAGACCGCGCTCAACACGTGGGGCGAGGAGTTCTACTTCAGGATCCCCGGAGTGCAGGATCACCGCGAGACAGCGACCACGCAGGTGACGGTGGGCGACCTTGCCTACTGGGGGGCTGGTGGGGTGCTGGCGATCTTCTTCGGGCGGACACCGATGAGTGTTGGTCCGGATCCCGTACCGGCCGACCGTGTCAATGTGGTGGGACGTATCGTGGGCGATGCGTCCCTCCTGCGGCAGGCTATGGAGGCGAAGAGAATTCGGGTCGAGAAGGTCTGATTCCGTTCGCCTCGAGCCCCGAGCCGGTTCACGAGGGATGCGTGAAGCTTTCGAGGGAACAGATCACCCATATGGCCGAGTCGCTGGCGTTGCACTTGCTGGGGGAGGGACAGCTCGAGTTGGTTGGAGCGAGGCAAGCGCTGGTCGAGACGTTGGGCCAGGCGATCACGGACGAACTGCAGGTCGAAGACCGGCTCAACGACGAAGTGCGCCAGCTCATGAAACGCTACGAGGCGGAGATCGAACGAGACCATGCCGATTACCAGAAAATGTTTACGATGATCAAGAGCCGATTGGTCAAGGAACGGGGACTCATCCTGTAAAGCGTGCTTCGTGAAGCGCACCTCGTGACCAGCCGTCGCCGCTCGCTTTGGCTGGTCCCCCGAAGCCCTGGGCGAAGGGGGAAGCGTCTCTCGTCCGAAACGTAATACGAGATGCGAGCAACGAACGACGTTTCTCGGATGTGCCTCACGGCACTAAGGCGTGATGCTTACCGACGACAAAGTCACACACCTTGCGCATGTGCTGCTCGACTGTCTCAAGAAGACTCCAGTAGGCCGTCTGAGAGGTGATGAAACACAGGTGCTGCGAGGGATCAAGCGGGTGCTGGCCGGGGAGTTGCAACAGGGGGAGGAAGTGGATCGCGCGGTGCGCGCTCGCCTGGCTTCCTATTCGCGCCAGATTGTGGAGGGCAGCCCGGAGTGGGAGGTTCTCTACCGGAAAGCCTTTGCAGAGGAACGACGAAAACGAAAGTAGCCCTAGTCGAGGCGCTCGGCGGTCGGTCTGTGTCGGCCCTTCGACAAAGCTCCCTTCGACAGGGCTCAGGGCTAGCAGGACAGGCCCTTCGACCCCTCGACGAAGCTCTGGGTGGTGAGCCTGTCCCTCGATCCTCCTCGGGACCCTGAGGGTGTCGAAGGGTCGAACCACGAAGCTCAGCCTGCGATCGCTCGACCCAGAGGCTCTCGACGGGCGAGCTCGGTCGAGTCGGGCAGGCCATGAGGGCCGAGTGCAGACTACTTTTGAATTGAGCTGTTGCATGTGGAGGTCCCATGAACGTCAACGGCGCACTGGTCATTGGCTTCCTGCTGCTGTGCCTAGCGGCCTGTTCCAGTACCGAAAAAGTGAAACCGCGGGCGCCGTTGGCGCTTAGTCCGGGCCTCCCGGCGGCGGCGGTTCAGCACACTGAGCAAGGGACGCAGGCGTATCTGCAGGGTCGTTATGATGAGGCCAAAGTTCACTTTGAGCAGGCGGTCGCCCTTGCCCCAACTTCCGGCGAAGCGCACTACAATCTAGGTCTGGCCTTGTTTGCCCTCGGGGCCAGCGAGCAGGCCCGGGAGGAATTCATCCAGGCTGCCAATCTTGCGCCAGGCAACAGGGTCATTTGGGACTCGCCGGCGCTGCGACCCTTCGGCACGCCAGACCCGAACATTAAGAAAGAGACCAAGGCGCAGGAGTTCTCGACTCAAAAGCCCAGCTTCGGCGGTATCGGCCGACGCTGACGGGCTTCCCGCCTGGGTGGCATCGCTGTCTGCCATCCGGCGTCATGCCTGGATGGGTTCGCCGATCGGTCCAGTGAGGCGACCGTGGGCCGTCAGATCATGTCGATCCTCTCCACTGCGAGATAGGGCGCGCGCCAGAGGCGGGTACCGGCATGGCATTGCATGATGGACCGCGGACAGACTCGTCCGGCATGCCGACTATGACTTCGCTGGAACAGATCGAGGCTGACGGCCATGAGCGGGTGACCATCTGCTGCGATTCTCGTACCGGCCTGCACGCCATCATCGCCATTCACAGCACCAGGCGCGGGCCCGCCCTCGGTGGAGTGCGGATGTGGCCTTACTCGTCCATGGAGGATGCCTTGCGGGACGCGTTGCGCCTGTCCAAGGCCATGACCTTCAAGGCCGCCGTCAGCCGGCTCCCATTCGGCGGCGGGAAGGCGGTGATCATGGGCGACCCGGCACGGCAGAAGCGGCCTGCGCTGCTGACCGCGTTCGGACGCGTGCTCGACAGCCTGGGTGGGCGGTATATCACAGCCCAAGATGTGGGAATGACCGTCGCGGACATGGAACGGATCCGTCGGGTGACGCCCTACGTCACCGGAACTGCGGTGGGACGGGGTGGGAGCGGGGACCCATCCGAGATGACCGCGATCGGCGTGGTGCATGGGATGCGCGCGGTGGTCGAGGAGCTGGACGGCGCCTCGGGGGGACCAGCCCGCCTGCAGGGCGTTCGCGTCGCGATTCAGGGATTGGGGAAAGTCGGCTATCGTCTGGCCGCGCTCCTGCATCAGGAGGGCGCCGACCTGATCCTGACGGATCTTGATCACGAACTGGCAGACCGGGCTGGACGGGAACTCGGAGCGAAGGTCGTGGGGGAGGATGAGATCTTCGAAGCGACCTGTGATCTCCTGGCTCCCTGCGCGCTGGGCGGCATTCTCAACAGCAAGACTATTCCCTGCTTGCGCTGCCGGGCTGTGGCGGGTTCCGCGAATAATCAACTGGCTGAGCCGGAGGACGGTGAGCGCCTGCAGGGACGCGGGATCCTGTATGCCCCCGACTTCGTCATCAATGCCGGAGGGCTCATCAACATTGCCGTAGGGTTCGGACGGGGTGGCTACGATCGGGCCAAAGCCGAACGGCGTACCCAAACGATCTCTTCGAGGCTGAAGGAGGTCTTCAGGATCGCCAAAGCCCGAGGGTGCTCGACTGCGACGGCGGCCGAGCGACTTGGTGAAGCCCGGCTGCGGAGCAGTCCGCGCAGGCGGGCGGCGGAACGGTAAGGCTGTCCACCGGCGCAGTCAGTCCTGGATCCTTCAGGACATGAGAGGGGAGCGGAAGCATGGAGAAAGAATTGAAGGCGGGCGATCAGGCGCCGGACTTTTCCTTGCCGAACGAAAGCGGGAAGCCGATCAGCCTCACAAACCTCCGCGGGAAGCAAGTGATCCTGTACTTCTACCCCAAGGATGATACCCCAGGCTGTACCAAGGAAGCCTGTAGTTTCCGAGATTCCCTGAAGCGGGTCGAGAAAGCGGGCTCGGTGGTCTTGGGCGTGAGTCTGGACGACGGGGAATCTCACCGGAAGTTTATCGTGAAACATCGGTTGCCGTTTCCCCTGTTGTGCGATGTGAATGCCACGGTGTCGAAAGCCTATGGGGTGTACAAGCAGAAGCACATGTACGGCAAGAAGTTCTGGGGCATCGAACGAAGCACATTCCTGATCGGCGAGGCCGGCATCATCAAGGCGGTGTTCCGCAAAGTGAAGGTGGACGGACATGTGGACGAAGTCTTAGCAGCCCTGAAGGGTGACGGGTGACGCGTGACGAGCGAGGCGTGCCGAGGCTCAGGCGGTCCGGTGTGCTCTCCCCGTCACGCGTCACGGGTCACGCGTCACGGTCTTTATGGATGATCGTGAAAAAACCTGGCATGGACTGCGGGCGGCCTCGCTCTCGATCATGGCCGGTGTTGGCCATCTTTATCTTGGAGACAAGCGAGGGTATGCCGTTTTCGCGTTTGGGGCAATCCTGGTGGTCATTTCCAAGCTGGTGTGGCAGCCGGCCGAACTCCTGTACCTGAGCCTGGCGATCTTTTCCGCCGTGGACGCGTACTCGATCGCCAAGCGCGGGCATGGGCTCATGTGAGTCTGGCGAGAGGCAGGAGAAGGGTGGTTCGTTATAAAAAAAGGAGAACGGTGCCGAAACGAAAGTCAGGAAATCGAGGCCCGGTTCGCTCCAGGGTCCCATACATCAAAATAGTTCCGCCGGGTCCAAAGGCCCGCGCGTGGGTCAACCGTGATGAGCAAGTGCTCTCGCAGTCCGTGACTCGAATCTATCCGCTTGTGATCGAAAAGGCGCGCGGCGCAATGGTGGAGGACGTAGATGGGAACCGCTATCTGGACTTTACGGCCGGCATCGCCGTGGTCGCGACCGGCCATTCGCATCCAGAGGTGGTGAAAGCGATCTGCGAGCAGGCAGCGCGCTTCGTGCACATGTCCGGTACCGACTTTTATTATCCGGCCCAGGTCAAGCTAGCCGAGATTATGGACCGCATCACTCCGGGCAAAAGTCCCAAGCGCACGTTCTTCAGCAACTCCGGCACCGAGGCGGTAGAAGCAGCCTTCAAGCTCGCCCGCTACCAAACTCGCCGCCCACTCATGATTGCCTTCCAGGGAGCTTTTCACGGCCGCACGATGGGCGCCCTCTCCCTCACAGCGAGCAAAGCCGTCCAGCGCCGGCACTTCTCCCCGCTGGTTCCAGGAGTGACGCACGTTCCCTATGCGTCCTGCTACCGTTGCCCGTACGGGTTGACCTATCCCTCCTGCAAAATGCATTGCGTGAATATCATCCGGGACTGGTACTTCAAGAGTCTTGTGCCCCCGGAGGATGTCGCCGCCATCGTGGTGGAACCCATTCAAGGAGAAGGGGGTGTCATCGTGCCCCCGCCTGAGTTCCTTCCGATGCTGGCTGACATGGCCAAGGAGTTCGGCATCCTGCTGATTGCCGACGAGGTGCAGACGGGGATGGGCCGCACGGGAAAGATGTTTGCGGTCGAGCACTGGAACGTGCAACCGGATATCATCGCCGTCGGAAAGGGAATTGCGTCCGGCCTGCCGATGGGTGCCACGGTAGCGTCGACGGATGTGATGAGCTGGCAGGCCGGATCGCATGCCAACACATTCGGCGGAAATCCCGTTGCCTGCGAGTCGGCGCTGGTCACGATTGAGTTACTGCAGCGGAATTTGGTGGCCAATGCCGCGAAGCTGGGGGCGTATCTCCTGCAAGAATTGGCCAAGCTGAAGGACCGGCACCGGCTGATCGGGGATGTCCGCGGCAAGGGCCTGCTGATCGGAATCGAATGCGTGCGCGATCGCGAGACAAAGGAGATGGCGATCCAGGAGCGGAACGATATTATCCAGCGGTGCTTTCGCAAGGGGCTGCTCCTCCTCGGCTGCGGCCAGAACGTGATCAGAATCGTGCCCCCGCTCCTGATCACGAGACGCGAGGCCGACACGGCCCTGGAGATACTGGATGCGGTGTTCACCGATGTCGAGGGCGGCTAGGAAATGCAAAATGTAAAATGACAAATGAAGAAAGCAAAACGAAAAATGCGGACCTGAAATTTGCACTTTTTGCATTTTGCATTTTGAATTGTTCATTGGGCGTGTCGGAGACAGTGCTGGCGGCTGCAAAGCTTTCCGGCACGCTCACCATCCGTGATGCCTTGGCCATGCCGGGTCGCCCGGTCAGGATCGAGGCCAGGCTTGTCCACAGTGCTCTTTTCGCTCAGACCGGCTTGGGCGGTGAGCAGCTCGAATTCTTCGCGGGGGAGCGGCGAATCGGGCAGGCGATGACTGGAGGCGACGGCCGTGCGTTTCTCGAATGGACGCCGCGCATGCGCGGGAACCATGCCGTCACGGTCAAAGTCGCGCCCGGACAGCGAGTGGAGAGCGTACCAGCTAGCGCGATCGTGGCCTGTTGGGAACGCCGCCGCCCTATCCTTCTGGTGGAGATAGGGGCTCTCGCCGAGGAGACCAAATCCCCGGTCGTGCCGCTCCCGCGCTCGCCGGCCTCAGTCGGCCGCCAGGAAGACCCCGAGCCCGCTCGGGATGCCGTCGCGGTTCTGAAACAACTGAGCCAATTCTTCTACAATGTGATCTATCTCTCCCACGGCGAGACTGGCCCGGGAAGCAGCATGGGCGACACTGGGGACGTGCGCGAGTGGCTGCGGCGGCACGAGTTTCCACCCGGGCTGTCGCTGACGGTGAAGGCTGGCAGGACCGCTCTCGAAGAGAAGCTTGACGAGCTGAAGGCTGAGGGGTGGGATAACGTTCAGGCTGGCGTCGGTCGGACCGTGGAGTTTGCCGAAGTCCTCCTCGCCCATCGGATGAAAGTGGTGATTCTGGAGGGGGCCAACCAGCTCGACAAGCTCCCCAAGAAAGCGCAGGCAGTGAAGGACTGGAAAGAGGTTCGAAAGAAACTGTGAGCGAGTGCTGGCCTCAAGGGCGCGGACGAGTGCCTCCATTCTCCATCCATAGCTCACTCTAAGTGGGTGATTGGGTTGCCCCGCATGGCGCGCGTCCGGCGAACCCAGTAACCGCTATACCAAAGACCCGGTGGCTTGGCTGACCCCTAGTGCGCGCGTCACGACCCGTTGCAACGAAGGGCAACGGGTCCCCCGGCACTCCATCCTCCATTTATTTTCAGAGGACGGGCGGCTGGGCTGGCCTTCACTGCGCGCGTCATCACCCGTTGCAATTCTGAAGAGCAACGGGTACCCGGCACACCTCCACCCCTGGCTTTCTCCGGCGGCGAGTGGCCGGGTGGCCTCAGACTGCGCGCGTCGAGCGAGCACTCTATCCTCCAGGGCCTCTACGAACAATCCTGAGTGCGCGCTCC
>JAHRHE010000254.1 GCA_020027965.1 Nitrospirota bacterium
GGCCGTAGATCTGATCAAGGGACGGAGTCTGATCGAAGTCTCTGGCGGAGTCACGCTGGCTAATGTTCGAGAGATCGCGGCCGCTGGCCCTGATTTGATCTCCATCGGCGCCTTGACTCACTCTGCCCCGGCTGCCAACCTCAGCATGGACATCGTGCCGGCTCGGGGCCGACGATCCAAAGAGAGGTGATGGCGTGTCGTCGCCTACTGACTCCCAAACTCTCACTTCTGAGGCCATCCGCGCCGTTCTGCGTACCAAGACCTTCGGTCGAACGCTCCACATCCTGCAGGAGACCTCCTCGACCAATACCGCGGCCTTGGCCCTGGCCCAGAAGGGAGCAGAGGACGGCACAGTGGTCGTCGCGGAACGGCAGACAGCAGGACGGGGACGGCTCGGCCGGAGTTGGTATTCCCCTGCCGGAGCGAATTTGTACTGCTCAGTGATTGTGCGACAGACGCCTGGACCAACTCAACTGACTGAGTGGCTGTCCTGGGTTCCGCTTCTCTCGGCAGTCGCGGCAGCTCGTGCAGCCACTCCCACACACAAGGCACGTTCGTGGTGGTGGGGATCGGGATCAACGTGAACAGCGCGCAAGACGCTTTTCCAGACGACCTCCGCGACCTCGCTACCTCACTCGCAGCCGAGGCCGGTCACCCTTTTGACCGAGCCGCACTCTTAGCCTCCCTGTTGTTGGAGTTGGAGCGCTCTGAAGGTCTCCTCTTGGGACAATCCGTTGATTTGAAGCACGAATACATGAGGTTATGTTCCACGCTCGGCCGCCACGTGCAAATCAGCCTGGCCGACGGGGAGATCGTGGAAGGCCGGGCCGATTCGATCAACCCTGACGGCTCATTGAGAATCATCCGGAACGGAGCGAACGCCGGAACCATACTTGATCTTCGAGCTGGAGACGTGACCCATCTACGCTAACTCAGATGCTGCTTGCCATCGACATTGGAAACTCCAACATGGTCTGGGGGATCTTCGAGATCCACACTTTGAAACAACACTGGCGGCTGAATACCGATCCCGCCAGAACCTCTGATGAGCATGGAAAGATTTTCGAGAGCCTGCTCCGCGCCTCTGGGATCGGCCCGGATCAGGTCACCGGTGTGATCCTCTCCAGCGTGGTGCCGGCTCTGACCCCTGCCATCGAGCAGATGTCGGAGACATTGTTCCACCACAAGGCGCTCCTGGTATCTCCCGATCTTGATACCGGTCTCAAGCTCTCGTATACCAATCCCCGTGAGCTCGGAAGCGATCGACTGGTCAACGCTGCCGCAGCCTATGCGCGATACAAGTGCGCGCTCATCATCATTGATCTGGGAACCGCGACCACATTCTGTGCGATCACTCAGGCTGGAGAGTACCTCGGGGGTGTCATCGCGCCTGGCCTGGGTATTGCCGCCGATGCCCTGTTTTCCCGGACAGCCAAACTGCCTAAGGTCGATCTGGTTCGTCCCAAGACGGTTATCGGGAAGGATACAGTCAGCAGCATCCAGTCAGGGCTCATCTTCGGGTACGCCGGACTTGTCGATGAAATTGTGGTCCGGATGCAGCAGGAGCTCGAGGAGAAAGCCAGGGTGATCGCGACCGGTGGTCTATCATCAGTGATCGCCCCAGAGTCCCGTACAATCCAAGAGGTGAGCCCTTTCCTAACGCTGGAAGGGTTGGAATGGCTCTACCGCCGGACGCGCGGTGACGGCTAGGCTCCCGAACTGCTTCTTCCTGTTCCCTCCAACCGCTTGAGGTTTCTCTTCAACAAAAGTGAGCTAACCGGTTGACTTTAGAACTCCCGGTGGCTATCTAACCCCCTAATAGGTTTGCATTGTGAACGAAAAAGACGAAATTCAAAATACAATCAGTGAGTTAGGCCGGGCATCATCTGAATCCAAGGAAGGGCCGGACTCCACAGGCACGGAACCAGAATCATTGGAGGAGATCAAGGCGCTACAGGACAAATACCTCCGGTTGGCAGCCGAGTTCGACAATTACAAGCGATTGTCGCTGCGAGAACAACGCGACTCTGCGCGCTTTGCGAACGAGGGCCTCCTCAAGGAATTGCTCCCGATCCTTGATAACCTTGAACGTGCGGTTCGGTCTTCAAAGGAAAAACAGAGGCGTGACGGACTCATCCAAGGAGTGGAACTTACGTTGAAGCAGTTCATGGAAACCCTGGCAAAGTTTGGCGTTCGTCCGATCGCCAGCGTCGGCCAGGCCTTTGATCCCTCCCGTCATGAGGCAGTGGCTCGCGTGGAATCGAACACCGTCCCGGCCGGCTCAGTGGTTGATGAATTTCAGCGGGGATACTATTTGCATGACCGAATCTTACGGCCAGCCATGGTCACGGTCTCGGCAAACGAGCAAGCAGACCAGGGAACGGCCTCCGAAGGACCTCAAGAGTCATCGAGTGGCGCCCCGAACTAACCTCATGCGTTTTGAGGAAGGAGAGCACACATGGGAAAGGTCATAGGCATTGATCTCGGGACAACCAATTCGTGCGTCGCCATCATGAGCGGTGGAGACCCTGTGGTCATCGCCAATGCGGAAGGCACCCGGACCACTCCTTCCGTCGTCGCGGTCACGGACAAAGGGGAGCGGCTCATCGGTCAAATCGCCAAACGCCAGGCGATCACGAACCCGGAAAACACGATCTATTCGATCAAGCGGCTCATGGGTCGCAAATACAACAGCCGG
>JAHRHE010000255.1 GCA_020027965.1 Nitrospirota bacterium
AGCTGGACTGTCTTTGCTTTTCGTCTTGGGGTGCACTGGTTCATCCGATCCGGCTGCTCGCTGGGAACAAGACAGTGCGAAGGCATCGGAAGCCTTTCAGCAGGGCCGGTACGGTGAAGCCGAGACACAGTGGGCAGCCGCTCTGAAGGACGCAGAAAGTTTTCAGCCGGAAGACCCGCGCCTCGTCGTATCTCTCAAGAATCTCGCAGAACTCTATGACGACCAGAAGAAGTCTGCCAAGGCGGAGCCTCTCTATCAACGCCTCCTCGCCATTGAGGAAAAGACACTGGGGCCTGACCACCCCGATGTAGCCACGACCCTCTACAGCTTGGCGAAGCTTTACCAGGCTCAGGGCAAATCTGCTGAGGCAGAGCCCCTTTATGAGCGCGCCCTGGCAATCAGGGACAGAGTGCTGGGGCCGACGCATCCCGATGTGGTCATAATCTTAGAAAGCTACGCCGCTCTCCTGCGAGAAACGAATCGTACCGACGACACGGCGCGATTGATCGAAGCACGAATCAAGGCCCACCAAGGCAAAGGCACCCTGGACATCTGCCCCAACTGACGGACAGGATGTTGAAAAAGGAGACCGGGGCGACCGTGACGATCCCCGTGCTCCCAGAGCGCGCACGATCAGAATGTGCTCGCTCGATGGGCGCAGTAGGGATCATCCCAGCCACCCCGTGAGATGAAGCTCGCTCGCTGCGGCCTCGCTGGGCGGTCTTTTTGAACATCCTGCAGGAACTCCATTCACTGCAAGGCTGGTTTGACTCCCCCGCCGTCCAGCGCTTATCATGAAGGCGTTACCTCTCACCGCATCCGTTACAACGATGCGTCAGAACAGTTCGCAGATTTACAGTTCTATCTGGCCCACCAGTCACCGGCCAAACTCCCTCAGAAAGGAGCAAGCCATGTTTAGCCGGCTTCTCAGAATGTGTGTACAAGCATCTGTGACCGGCAGTCTTCCTCTGTTCCTCTCCGGATGCTTTCTCGGATTCTTTTTCCCCAACTCGATCGGCGTGGAGCTTGCGGAGCAGTCTCCGCTTCGGGAGTCTGCCTCGGGCATTCACACGATTGCCATCGCGTTGCCTTCGACCTTGGAGACCTATGTAGGCCTGCCTGATTCAAGCAGAGGGAAACTCGATAAGGTGGGCATTGACATCAAGGAGCGATTGCTGCAGAGCGGTCGCTTCATCGTGGTCACGCCTGACCAGTACAAAGCAGGGCTCGCGACGAGCACTGCCGCCGCTGTCCGCATCACGAACTACAACCCCGACCCTTTATGGAAGGACTATGTGCTGCAAGGTGCAAGGGCGGTGAATGCCGATGGAATCCTTCTCCTCCACGGCAAGTGGGAAAGCAGTATCTACCTCGGTGAAGGGAGCTTTGGCAGAAAGGGATATAGGCGGCAGTTGGGCATGTCGCTTCTTGCCACCAGCTCTGGCAAGGTGGTCTGGTATCAGGAAGCCACGGCGGTCATTCACGAAGGCATCTCGCTATCCCGAGAGGAAGAGATTCGTGAGCCGTTGGTCCATTACTTGGTCTTGAATTTTCTTCAGACGATCGGACGGTGAGGTTGAGGATGTTGAAAAAGGAGACCGGGGCGACTGTGACGATCCCCGTGCTCCCAGAGCGCGCACGATCGGAATGTGCCCGCTCGATGGGCGCAGTAGGGATCGTCACAGCCACCCCGCGAGATGAAGCTCACTCGCTGCGGCCTCGCTGGGCGGCCTTTTTGAACATCCTCAGTGGTGCGCTCGTGATAGGTGAGCAATTGGCAAGCCTGTGGCCATCACGAACAACGCTTGGTTTTGCAATGGCTTCAGGTCAGGCTTTTTTGGCGCCTCGTTTTGAAGTGTGCTGGAAGATGCACTTAGGGCAGGTGTAGTGGATGAACTGGTCGCCTCCGACGAGGCGTTTCATCATCGGGATCTTGCACCAGGTGCAGGTGCGGTCGGGGATGTCGGCCAAAGACGGAGGAGCCTGATCCGGCTGTTTATCGGGCGCGTGCGACATGCTGGTCATTCTCTCCGAGGGCTTCCGAGCTTGTCAATGTGAACAGGCCAGAGGTCAGTGGCGCGGGGCTATAGGCCGAGCAGAAGAGTCTCATCCGTCGCGATTGTGCTGCCATGGCTAATTGGCGTACACTGGCAGGCCATGGGGTCCAGTCCGGTCAGGGACTTCTTTCGAACCTTGCCGTCCAAGTTCGACGCCGAAGCGGCCGAGGACCTGACTGCCGTCTATCAGTTTGACTTGAGCGGCCCTCAGGGTGGCCAGTACCATGTGGAGATCAAGGATGGAGCCTGCTCGGTTCGCGAGGGGACCCATCCTGAACCTCACGTCACCTTCTCGATGGCGCTGCAACTGAGGAGTTTGTTCCCTACCGTCCAGTAGTGGTTCCACTCCGACTACCTTCCCACGGGGCTCTCAATCCATGCTGGTTGGGCGGCCCTGGCTTTCTCACCGTCCGACGTCATCTGAGGGTCCGACTTCCTTGGAAACCGTTCCTCCAGGATCAGGTAGAGCGTGGGAATCAGAAACAGGGTCAGTACGGTGGACACGCTGAGGCCGCCGACGACGGCGCGCGCCAGCGGCGCGTTGGTTTCTCCCCCGACGCCCAGTCCCAACGCCATCGGCATGAGTCCGAGGATGGTGGCCAGCGAGGTCATGAGGATCGGCCGCAGCCGAGTCCTGGATGCCAGGACGACGGCTTCGCGCAGCGCCTTTCCACGGCGCCGCAGCACGTTGGTGTAATCCACTAACAGGACACCGTTGGAGACGACAATGCCCAGCATCATGATCACGCCCATCATGGAAGTGGTCGAGATCGTCGTGTCGGTGAGAAGCAGAATCAGGAACACTCCGGCGAGCCCGAGCGGGATCGAGAACATGATGATGAAGGGGTCCACCAGAGATTTAAACTGGGCCGCCATGACCATGTACACGAGCAACATCGCCAGCACTGTGGCGAAGATCAGGCCTTCGAACGTTTCCCGCTGCTGCTGGATTTGACCGGCCAGGCGGATGCTGAAGCCGGGAGGCAATTGGAGTTCCGCAAAGCGGGCTTCCAGTTCTTCCGCGATGCTGCCCAGGTCGCGGCCCACCGGGTTGGCGGTGATGTGGATGACGCGCTGGAAGTAT
>JAHRHE010000047.1 GCA_020027965.1 Nitrospirota bacterium
CGCACGACCCGTCCCGCCCGCAGTAAGCTCTCGACCTTTTCTTGCATGTGAGTCGTACTCCCTCACATATCGAGACATCGTTCTAGCAGTGAGCGACGAGGACCCAGTTCAGAATTGATCCATTGACGATTGGGTCATTGATTCAATGACCCAATGACTCAATGAGTAAATTCGTCTCCATCTCAGTCCTCAGTCCTGAGTCCTCAGTCCTTCCGCCGAATCCTCAGCAATCGAACCTGTCGGATTGTGCGAAGCATTATGGAGAAAGCACTCCGCATGTTCAAGTACCGTCACAGGCCGATCAGCGCGCCGTGAGTGACGATGCCCCGCGCCGGCCATCCTTGACAGGCAAAAGTGGCGGAGAGTAGCATGCCCAGGCGTATGAAGCGCGCAAACCAGCAGACCCGAATCGGGCTTTTCGCCGCGATCCTGGCGCTGCTCGTGATCTTCCTCCCGCCCGCGAAGGGCCAGATCGGTCGTCCCGAGGGCCTTTATTACAAGTCCTGGGGCGTCGTCATCGGCATCAATGATTATCTGGTTGCCCCCAAGCTGACAGGCTCCGTTGAGAGTGCCAAGGCAGTGGCCGCGGCCTTGCGGGATCTCAAGTTCGACGAGGTCATGGAGGTGTACGACAAAGAGGCGAGTTCCCGCCGCCTGCATGCCATCCTCAACGATTACCTGCCGCGCAAGGTGGGGCGTCAGGATCGAGTTGTCATCTATTTTGCCGGCCATGCCGGGACCATGCGGGACGTGACGGCCAAGGAGATCGGCTACCTGGTCCCCTGGGATGCCCAGGTCACCAATGCAACCAAGGCGGTGACTCTGGATCATTTGAAAGAGTTCTCGCGGCGGGTGATGGGGAAACACGTCCTGCTGTTTCTTGACGCGCCGGTGTCCGACTGGGACGTCACACCTCCCCAGCAACTGTCGCTTGAGGGCCGGCTGTCTCCCGAAGACGAAACCGACAAACGCTCGGTTCAGGTCTTGACCGCGGCCAATAAAGGCGAGGCGGTCGCCCACAAGGGCGGTCGGAGCGTCTTCGTGCAGGTCCTCCTCGACGGACTGAAGGGCCCCGCCGACGCGGACAAGAACGGATGGCTGATGGCCAGCGAGCTAGGCGCCTACGTCAAGCAGCGAGTCACGGAGCTGACCGGTGGGGCCCAGCATCCCCAATTCGCGCGCCTCGACGGCGACGGCGACACGGTGTTGGTGGAGGGCAAGAAGGGCACCTTCAGGAGCCAGGAGCCCAAGTCCGACGCGGAGCGGATCGCTGCCGCAACGAGAGAATATGACGAGGCCTTCTCTCTCCTCCAGCAGCAGCGCCCTGCTGAGGAAGCGCTCGCCCGGCTGAACAAGGCCATTGAGTACAACCCGGCGTACGGCGACGCCTATGTCTTGAAGAGCTACATCTACTTGGAAATGCTTCCTAAGCTGGATGAAGCGCTCGTCGCGGGGGAGCTGGCGGTGAAATATGCACCGGAGAACCCTGACTCCCACTATACGTTGGGGCTCGTGCTTCAGAAGAAGGGACAGTACGCTCAGGCCGAGAAGGCCTTACTCCAGGCCGTGGCGGTCAATCCGAGCTACACCGATGTCTACCTGACCCTCGGAGATCTCTATGCGACCGATCTCAAGGATCGCCAGAAGTCGATCCAGGCGTATCAGCGGTATCTCGAAACCGGAGGAACTGAGAATCGGGTCCGGACTTACCTGGAGAGTGCCGGAGAGGCCCCTACGGCTCCCCAGCAGTGAGTGAAGCCCGTCATCCGTATCCGTGACACACATCCGATACCCGTCATTCGTGCAGAGGCGGCTGGGGAGCGCCAGTCGACGTCCTCCCATCAAGTGATGAATGACCTCTTCTAGTCCTGCGCCCCGCCCTTCAAGTACCCCAGTCCGATCTTGATGGCACGCCGGGTGACTTCCGGCCATCGAGCCTCGGGATATTCGGCCAGCACCGCGGCAGCCTTCGTGTCCTGGACATCCAGCTCGACCACCTTGATGATGCCATCTTGAATCTTGACCTCAGCCACAGGTCCTCCTTGCCCGGCGAGCACGCCGGTCCCACAGGCTGGCCACACGCTATCGTAGACCTGGCGTGCCGTCAAGCCCGCTCAGCGGCTACAGGTGTCGTTGACAGGCCCAGGGGTGCATGTTAGCATGAATCTTACTAGGCCCCGGACGTATCCGCCCGGGGCTTCCATCCAGGAAGGGAGGATCCCCATGAGCTCTCTCAGAACAACCTTCACTCGACTGGTGCTCACTGGGCTGGCTGTGGTCGTATCTGTCGGACTCACCGCCTGCGGAGGACCGCCGGCCTGGGTGCAAAAGGGCTCTGCGGCGTACAATTCCAAAGACGAGAAGGCCTTCTACGGCGTTGGATCGGTGATCGGAATTCGGAATGAACCGCTGGCCTGGGATGCGGCCGAGAACCGAGCGCGAGCCGAATTGGCCAGAACCTTTGAGACGTACACCGGCTACCTCATGCGCGACTATGCTGCGTCAACGACTGCCGCCGATTTCACCAAGTCCACCGAGGAACAGAACGTCGAACGAGCCATCAAAACCTTCACCGCCACGACCCTCAGCGGGGTCCGACCGGTGGACCAGTACAAGGACGAAAAGTCCGGCACCTACTATAAATTGGTCAAGTTGTCGCTCAAGGATGTGCAGGAGCAACTCACGCAGGCCAGGGAACTGAACAGCCAGGTTCGGGATTACGTGCGGAAGAACGCTGAGCGTTTGTTTGATCGGCTAGAGAAGGAAGAAGATAAGCGGAATAGCAAGTAGAGCATCATCTGGCTCGCTCCTAAAGGTCGGGAGGCGAGGGGAGGCGCTCATGCGGCAGGGCATGGACCGGACCAAGGAAGGTGCGCGCGCGCAGATCGCGGTGATGCTTGGCGCGGTCGTTGTGGCGGCGCTGAGCGGCTGCGGCTCGGGCACCTCGGTCACTCGAGTAGACAGCGGTGTTGTGACCGACCTGAGCGGGCGCTGGAATGACACCGACTCACGGATGGTGGCCGAAACCATGGTGAAAGAGGCCGTCGGGAGCCCCTGGCTGGAGAACTTCACCCGCGCCAAGAGTCGGCAGCCTGTCGTGGTCGTGGGAACCATCCTGAACCGGAGCCACGAACACATCAATATCCAGACGTTCGTGACCGACCTCTCCCGCGAGCTCACCAATTCCCAGAAGGTGACCTTCGTGGCCGGCAAAGGCGAGCGGGAGGAGATCCGCGAAGAGCGCCAGGAACAGGCCGTTCATGCCCGGGAGGACACCCAGAAAGCGCCCGGGAAGGAGATCGGCGCCGACTATATGATGAAAGGGAATATCTCTACGATCCTGGACGAGGCGGATGGCGTCAAGGCGATTTTCTACCAGGTGGATCTGGAGATGATCGACCTGTCGAACAATGTCAAGTCCTGGTTCGGACAGAAGAAGATCAAGAAGGTCATCGAACGCAAACGCACGCTCTTCTAGTTTCGACGTGTCCGGTTGAGCCTCACGATTTCATTCCGCACCCCGCTCGCGAAGGCACCCTCGCGCGTTGCCGGTCCACGTTCCCTCCCGGCCCTATTTGTCCTCATTGCCGCCCTCCAGGGCTGCGCCGCCGCCAGCACCCGTTACCTCCAGGTTGAGACCAGTTTGCTCGCGGGAGATCCGAAGCAGGCTGATCAGATCATCGAACGCGCTCAACCGGAATATGGCTCGAAAAGCGCTCTTCTCTATCAAATGGATCGTGGGATGACCCTTCAGCTCGCCGGGCGATACGAGGAGAGCAATGCACTTCTGGAACAGGCCGACCAGGCACTCGAAGAGCTCTACACCCGCCGGATCCGCACCGAGACCAAGGCCTTTCTCGTCAATGACACCGAATTGCCCTTTGAGGGCGAGCTCTATGAACAGGTGATGGTCAATGTGCTCAAAGCCGTCAACTACGGCGCCATGGACAACTGGGACGAGGCGCTGGTGGAAGGCAGGAAAATCGACCACCGACTGAACATGCTGTCGGACCAGATCAAGGAGAAGGAGAAATACCGCAACGACGCCTTTGCTCGATACCTGAGCGGCATTCTGTACGAAGTGACCGGCGACCTCAATAACGCGTTCATCGCCTATCGGAACGCATTCGACGAATACCGTCAAGCTCGCCCATGGTCGCGCACCCCGGTGCCGTCCATGCTGCAGGCCGACTTGCTGCGGGTGACGGACGCGCTGCATCTCGCCCAGGAACACGAGCAGTACCGACGGGATTTCGCCGGCGTCGCGTGGCGCCCGATCTCTGACATGAAGTCCCTCGCTCACATCCTACTGATCAGTTATAATGGGCGAGCGCCGCTGAAGCAGGACCAATTCATCGACCTCCCGGTCAGCCTCGAAGCGCTGAACCTCGTGCTGTTGACCAAGGGGGTGACGGCAGGCAGCACCAACCAGGACAGGCGGGCAATGGAGAGCGTCCTCTATGGTCTGAATGGTCGGGTGGTGCGTGTGGCGCTCCCGCGCCTCGTGCCTCAGAAAACCCAGGTCGCCTACAGCGAGGTGGATATCACCGGGGCGAACGGATCCTTCATCGCGAAAACGGAGTTGGTGGATAACCTGGAGGCCGTCGCTGAAAAGAACCTCTCGGACCGGTTCGCCGGGATCGCGATCAAAGCTGCGGCACGGGCCTCGGTCAAGTACGCGATGGCGGAAGGCGTCGGGCGGGGCTCGCACGCGGCGGCGGGGAAAGACATCGGACCGTTGGTCGGCTTACTGGCGGGCGGCATCGCCCATATGTTGGCCATCGCCTCGGAAGAGGCCGACAAGCGAAGTTGGCGAACCCTGCCCGATGAGATCCAGATCACGCGGCTATGGGCTCCACCGGGCGACTATGAGCTTCGGGTCCGACCGACGGGCCAAGGCGGGAGCGGTGCGGGTTCAGAGACGGTCCGGGCCGTGACCCTGAAAGGCGGAGCGACCACACTATTCATCGAGCGGGTGCTGCGCTAGCAGCGGGCGAGTGGCTTTTCGAGACCCGAGACCAGTCCGGAGCGGAGGGAGGCCGATGCGACAACAGCGTGCTCTCCAGATGTTTGCGGTCGGAGTTGCCGTCAGCATCTTGAGCGGGTGCGCTTGGTTTGGAACACCGTCTACCCCGCCGTGGATCGACGGGGTGAGCCGGGAACACCCCTCGGACCAGTATCTCATCGGAATCGGACAGGCGGACTCCTTGCCCACGGCGACGGAGCGAGCCTATGGTGCGGTCGCCAAGATCTTCAAGGCCGAAGTCAGTACCCAGTCCCGTGATTGGGAATCCTTTCTCCTGCTCGAAACACGGGGACAGGCCCGTTCGGAGCACCGGTTGACTCTCGATCAAGTGACCCGCGTGTCCACGGATAAGGTCTTAGAGAACGTCGCGGTCTTGGACAAATGGTTCGACCGGCAGATGAAGATCCATTACGTCATGGCTGGAATGAACAGGGCCCAAGCGGCCGCGGCATTGCAGGAACGAATGGCGGAGCTGGACCGGGCCGTTGAGACGGAGGTGAGCGAGGCGCGTCAGACCCGGGATAAGCTCGCTCGCGTCCACAATCTGCGGCGCGCGTCGAAAAACTTGGTCCTGCGCGAAGCGTACAATGCGGATCTGCGCGTCATCAGATCGAGCGGGCAGGGCCTCGCACCGAGGTATAGCGTGGCGGAGTTGACGGCCGAATTACAGCAGTTCCTGGCAACAAACTTGGCGATTGCCGTTGAGGTCACGGGTGCACAGGCGGAACCGGTCCGACGAGCCGTCATGGAAGGGCTGATCCGGGAGGGTCTGCCGGTGACGACCCAACCCTCCGGCTCGGCGGCCTCATCCGGGGCCGGTGAAGCCCCTTCGCCAGAGTTGCTCGCCAAGGGCACCGTGCGGGTCTGGGAGATGAATCTCCCGGACCCCCGGTTCCGCTATGTGCGGTGGTGCAGCGACTTTGTCATCGTGGAGCAGGCCACCCAGCGAGTAATCGGGGCTGTTTCGAAGAGCGGTCGCGAGGGGCACCTGACCTACGGCGAGGCCACCGCGAAAGCCGTACGGGTCATGGAACAAGAGGTGTCCAACGATCTCGCCAAGACCCTGGCCGGCTATGTGTACGGGGAGACGGATTCTCCTGCCGGAATTCCACCGGCTGCATGCCCAGACACCGACGGACCGCCTGGCCGGCCGCCATCGACCACACCACCCTTGTGAGGCGAACCCATGCCAAAGACGAAGAAGGTGCGCAAGCCGAGAACGAACCGGCGCGCGTCCAGACGCCAGGCCGTTGCACGCTCGGCAAGGCTGACAGGGCGTGGACCCGCCGGCCACAGCCACCGGCAGGCGCCCAGCCGTCAAGCGAAAAAACGGGTCCTCGAACGTATCCAGCATGACACGCAGGAAGTCAGCGTTGGCAGCCTCATGCCGACCTTACGAAAGCAAGGCTATGAGGAGTTGCCGCTGGAGGAAATTCAGGACCGCCTGTCGAAGATGAAGACCGCATTGGCTGAATACATCGTCTCCAGGAGAGGCTGACGAATGCCATTCTACTACTTTGATACCACGGCGCTGGTCAAGCGCTACAGCCGCGAACGCGGAACCAGGATCGTGAATGCCCTGCTGACAAAGCGGGGCCGCACGATCATCCTCAGCGCAGCGACCATCGCGGAGTTCTATTCGGTGTTCGCGATCAAGGCTCGCGAAGGCGAGCTGACGAGAGATGATTGGTACTCGGTGATTTACAAGTTCGAAGTAGAGTCAGACCGCGGCCTCTTCCATTATGTCGCCCCTTCAAGCCGCACTTACGTGACCACCAAGCGCCTGATCATGGAGTACCCATCTCTGCGCTCCACCCAAGCGATCCACTTGGCCCTGGCAACGGAGCTCAAACCGCTGAGGCTCTCCCTCGTGAGTTCGGACCGCGAATTGCTGGAGTTGTGCCGCCCGTTCGGCCTCCACCCGATCAATCCGGAAGACGAGTGACGCGCTGCAGATTCAGGGCGAATCAGGGCAGCGAGTTCTCAGTCTTGAGTTAACCTCAGAACCCTGAATTCATCTCTCCTCCCAAGGTCACTCGCATTGGAAATCGGATCTCATGGCGTCGATTGTCCGGATCCACTCGGCCGCACCGGCTTGAAGCCGTCCAGCTTGCTGGCTCCCCTGCGGCTCGGGCGAGGCGGAGACCGCCGGCGCGAGCCGCTCCGACGCCTGTCGGACGGTCTGCCCTGCCAGCCGAAGACTGGTACAGACGCCAGAGGAAGCCGGAGGGGTGCCGCCCGCACGCTGGTAGAGGGCCAGCGCCCGGTAGGCGTGCTCCTGTGCGCGAAACAACGCTTACGCCCCCAAATACAGGTGAGCCTTTGCCGATTCACCCTCTCGTTTGGCCAACTGAGAGGCCATGAGCGCGGCCTTTCCGATGTTCATGGACGCGCTCTCCGCATCGCCGTTCGCTATCGCTTCCTCAGCTCGACTCTGGAGTCGCTCCATCTCGGCCACATCCCCAACTGTCTGGGCAAGCACCCATGAGCTTGCCATCGATATGATGGCTCCTGTCAAGACCCCGACGAGACCAGCCTGCACGGCAATAGCCAGCTTCTTCTCCTTCACCCCGTACCACAGGAAGGCCCGGTCCGTTCCATGATAAAACGGACCCCGCCTGTGAACCCCGAACTTCCGGAGAAGTTCGGGGTGAAGCCGGAGAGGAATGTGCTTTATCCCCGAAGGGTAAAGCCGTGGTACGGGGTTCACATGCTTCTGGAGGTTACTGGGGGTTACTGGATGTACTCCCAGGTATCGATTTGTTTCAAACTCCAGTTCAACGCTTCCTTGAGTTTAATGATCTGAGGGTCGGTGTCTGGTCCGCTCACCCTCTGCAAAGGCTTGTAGATTTGGAAGAGCGGCTCGTAGGCCCGCCTGTCAGGCAACTTACCCAGAGCCCAGACGACCTCTGTTTTCAGGGCAAGGTCATCCGTGTTGAGCGCCTCGATCAAGGGGGGAATGATGGACGTGTCTCCGTGGAGCGCGCCGACTTGTCCGAGTCCCTTGGCCGCCGCAACTCTAAGCTCAGGTGGGCCCGTCTTCAGCGCGTCCAGCAGGGTCGCGATGCTCTCCTTGTGCCCGATGTTACCCAGCGCGACCGCCGCGGCCTTGGCCACGTTTGGGTCGGGGTCTTTCAGGGCAGCCTGCAGACGAGGGACTGCTTCAATCGCGAACAGATCACCCAACTGCGTGATGATCGTCGCTTTCCGTGCAGCCGTGATGCCGGGTCGGTCCAGCAGGGCGAGGAGTCGTTGGTCCTGTCCCCATTCCGCAGTCACCAGGGCCGGAAAACTGTACTCCTCCAGGCGATCCTTCAGTTTGCTCATCGCGTAGGCTCCGGGATCGCCGGCCTTGGCCTCTGCAGAGGCCAAGGCCGCATCCTGGAAGTTTGTTCGAACCTCCTTCCGCCAGCCCATCTTCTTGCCATCCAGCAGGTAGCTGAATTGGCACGCCGGGCCTTTCCAGACCCGTGAAGGTGAGTCGGGGAGATCGGCGTCGCCCCCCGATGCCATCGTCCCCTCCCAGCTCTTGCTTTGCTCACATTTCACGTTGAACACCAGGTCATACGCCTGCGCCGGATCCGTGAGAGTCGTGTAGCCGAGTTCCTTCATGCGCCGGACCACGACCTCAGCCAGCGGGCCCGAATCAACGGTCCCCTGATCGGTGATCGCGATGACATCGATTAGCAGCCGGTCCGCCTTTTCGAGTCTGGCCTTCTGTTCAGGACTGAACACTTCCCGGCGGGCGAAGGCCTCGGTCGTCAAGAATCCGAGCAACATTCCAAGCGTGAGCCCCACGCAAGTCAGGCGCCTTAACCTGTTCATCCTCGCCTCTTGTTGATTCCTGGTACTCTACCCACACCCAACCTGCCAGTGCAAGTTGCCGGCAGCCGGACCGACAGGTATAATCGCGCCATGCTCCGAGCCAAACAGATCGCACTGATCGGCGGCGGGAACATGACTGAAGCGCTGGTCGCCGGCCTCCTCAAAGGCGGTCTGGCTCTCGCAGACCAGCTGTATGCCACCGATATCCTTCCGGAACGTCGTGCTCACCTCCAGAATCGGTACAAGATTCGCGTCGGAAGTCGGAACGAGGAGGCCGCCGGGTGGGGGCAAATCGTCATCCTCTCGGTAGAACCTCAAGTGCTCGATGAGGTTCTCGGACACATCACTGCCACCATCCGACCCGGGACGCTCATCATCTCAGTGGCGGCCGGGTTTCCGATCCGGCGCGTGGCCACACACTTGAAACAGGACTTGAAGATTATCCGGGCCATGCCGAACACGCCCTCCAGTGTCTTGGAAGGCGTCACGGCCCTGGCGCTGGGGGTGGGGGTTACGGCCGATGAGGCGCGCGTGGCCAGGGCCATCTTCGAGTCGGTGGGGAAGGTCGTGGAGGTCGAGGAGCGACTGATGGACGCCGTGACGGGGCTCAGCGGGAGCGGACCGGCCTATGTGTACCTCATGATGGAGGCGCTCGCCGATGGCGGCGCCAAAATGGGTCTCCCACGGCCGGTTGCTGAACTCCTGGCGGCGCAGACGGTCCTGGGCGCCGCACGCATGGTGCTCGAGACGGGAGAGCACCCCGGACGATTGAAAGACCGCGTGGCCTCGCCGGGCGGCACGACCATCGCCGGGCTGTACGAGCTCGAGGCAGGTCGGCTGCGCGCCACGCTGATGTCCGCGGTTGAGGCAGCCACGAAGCGATCACAAGAGCTGGGGGAGTCCCAAAGCAATGGTTAATGGGACATGGTTAATGGTCAATGGGGAAGGATTTCGTGCGCTGAAAATAACTGTCATTCATCAATCATGCTCCATTAACCATCAACCATAGGAGTCCACAGTGGTCTATTGGGTGAAGGTGGTGTTCACAGACAATCAGGAGCTGCTGGTGAAGGATGCCGTGCGGCACACCATCAGCGACGACATGGAAGTTCTGGAGGTAGATTCCGCCAGGGAAGTCATCATCATCCCGATGAAACAGATCAAGTACATTGCCTGTGATGCGACCGTCTTCGCCCAAAAGAGCAGCGAAAGCAAGGGGAAACCGTGAAAGAGCCTAGCGCCGAGAGGCGAGTTCTTGCGCTATGAGTCCACGGTCCATTAAAGGGGCGGGCTGCTGGAGGTATTGCTCCAAGGCCGCCGTTTGCAGGTGCGGGACGAAGAGGGTCTGCCACTTGCGAACCAGCGACGGGTCATCCGCCCAGCGCAGGATGTTGCGCGCGCGCTGCGCGGAGAGTGGATGACGGTCGTCCCGGAACGCCTTCGCGATGGCCTCCGCCGAAGATGGTTTGGCAGCGAAATACTCGGCCTTGGCTCGCACTCGGTCCTTCTGGCCGAGCAGAACCATGGCGGCCGTCGCGAACTCGTCCGCGACTTCTTCATTGTCGTAGGCCGGGTATTTCCACTGCGCCAGCAGCACGTGCCCGAACTCATGGAACACGGTGAAGAGAATCGCATCGCCTGCCTTGGTCCTGTCACCCAGCGTCTCCTGGAGCATGCTCGCATATTCCCTACACAGCACGATGGCGGATGAGGTGGTGAATGCCTTGGGTGCTCCACACTCCTTGATCCGCAGCGGGACCGGATCAAACAGGAAGACCTGGTTCAAATTCCGTTGAAACTCATCGAGCTGCCTCTGAAACGAGCCGATCGAGTCCTCTCTGGCGCGCGCCTGATCGCTGCGGGCGCGTCGGACAGTGACCGTAACAGCCCTCGGTTCTTCGGCGGTCCGGTTGTCCAACACGACGAAGTAATCGCCGGCCGATGGAATGGTGACCGAGAAGGAGAGGTGCTGATCGATCCGGCCCTGGAAGAGCGGCCTCGTGACCGCGGGAAGGTGACCGTACTCGCCACTGTCCACAAAGGCTACGGCGACCGCGCCATTGCTCTTTGCTTCCACCGTGACGCTCACGCCTTTGGGCTGATTGGGTACTTTGAGCGCCTTCCATTTCCCCGGCGGTACCTTGACCTTGAATGTCCCCTCAGCGCCGGCCGGCGCCCCCGCGAGCGCCAAGACCGCCATCCCAGTGACCGCACACAAGACGAATCCGTGGCTTGTCATACTGTGTTCCCAGTATCACACGGTCTTCGCTCTGTCAACGCGGGGCCGACAGCACGCGAAACGAGAGACGAGCCCAGGCAGGTCCGCTTGCCGATCTGAACCTCCCCGCCTATTTCGACGACTCATTTTCGTAGGGGTGCAAAGGGTTCAGGCTCCCTGGCGGGATTGGAATTGACAGTCCTTCCTGGGAATGCTAAGAGGCAGACGAATGCGTGTCTGACGCGCACTTGAGACGCTGGGAGGCATCACCGCCGAGCCCGACGAGACTAAACGTGAATCACGCCTCTCCTAACCCAGACCCTCAGCCCGAACCTCTTCCTGTTATCCCTGCTTCGGTCTCCCTTCCGGAGATCACGATCAAAGCGATCGTCCTCTCCGTCATCCTGGCCGCGGTGCTGGCCGGGGCGAATGCCTATCTAGGCCTGTTTGCGGGGATGACCGTGTCTGCCTCGATCCCCGCCGCCGTGATCTCGATGGCGGTGCTTCGGTTCTTTCGCCATTCAAATATCCTGGAGAACAATATTGTCCAAACGGCGGCCTCCTCGGGAGAGGCACTCGCGGCCGGCGTGATTTTCACCATTCCGGCCCTGCTCCTCATCGGGTATTGGTCGAGCTTCCATTATTGGCAGACGGCCGCCATCGCGCTGGTCGGAGGCCTGCTGGGCGTGCTGTTCACCATCCCACTGCGGCGCGCCCTGATCATCGGCGCCCGACTGCGCTTTCCCGAAGGGGTCGCGACGGCGGAAGTCTTGAAGGTCGGGGCCGGATCCACATCCCAAGCCGGGACGGCGGCTGGGTTCCGGATGCTGCTCGGAGCTGCTGTGCTCAGCGGCGCAGTCAAGCTGGGGGAGAGTGGATTCCGGGTTTGGGCGGAGGCACTGGAGGGCGCAACGCACGTCGGCCGGTCGGTGCTGTACCTCGGCATCAACCTGTCGCCCGCCCTCATCGCCGTGGGGTTCATCGTTGGACTGAACACGGCGCTGGCCGTGTTCCTGGGCGGCGCGTTGTCCTGGTTCGTGTTCATGCCCGTGCAGGCCATGCTGGCTGGGGTCCCGCATGGCCTGACCGCGCAGGCAGCCGCCCACTCCATTTGGAGCGGTCGGATCCGCTACGTGGGCATCGGGGCCATGCTGGTCGGTGGGCTCTGGACGGTCTTCCAGCTTCGCGGACCGGTGCTCGCCAGCCTACGCGGGATGGGAGAGGCGTACCGCGGCACCAGGGCTCACGCCCAGGGGTCCAAGGGCAACCCCATTCCCCGCACGGAGCGCGACGCCTCGCTGCCCTGGATTCTCATCCCCTTTGCGTTCTCGCTGATCCCGATGGGGCTTATCTATCAGGGCGCAGTCGACAGCGGCGCCGTGGCGGTGGCGATGACGTTGGTGATGGTGGCTGCGGCGTTCCTGTTTTCGGCGGTCGCCGGATATATGGCCGGCCTCGTCGGGAGTTCCAGCAATCCTGTCTCAGGCGTCACGATCGCGACGATCATGCTGGCGGCGCTGCTGCTCCTCGGCCTGATGGGACGCAGCGCCGTAGCCGGCCCTGCCGCTGCGTTGCTGATCGGCGCGGTGGTCTGCTGCGCGGCCGCGATGGCAGGCGATAATCTGCAAGACCTCAAGACCGGGCACCTGGTTGGGGCCACGCCTTGGAAACAGCAGGTCATGCAGGTCGTGGGAGTCGCTACGGCCGCCTTGGTGATCGTTCCAGTCCTGGCCTTACTCCAGGCCAAATATGGGATCGGAGAGGTGACCCCCGAGCATCCCCATCCCTTGAGCGCTCCGCAGGCGACGTTGATGGCAAACCTGGCGCGCGGGGTGTTCGGGGATGGCCTGCCGTGGGACCTGGTCGGGCTCGGGGCCCTACTCGGTGTGTTGGTGATGGTGCTGGACCGGCGGCTGGCCGCCACCAGAGCGTGGGTTCGGTTGCCAGTGCTGGCCGTGGCTCTTGGGATGTACTTGCCGCTCAAGTTATCCGCCGCGGTCTTGTTCGGCGGCCTCATCGCAGAATTCGCCAGCCGGTCTTCGCACGCCAACAACAGCACTGGAGGGCTGGGGCTCCTCTTTGCGGCCGGCTTGGTGACCGGGGAGGCACTGATGGGTATCTTGCTGGCGCTGCCGATCGGGCTGAGCGCGATCTGGCCGTCCTTGGGCTCGGATCCGCTCAAGCTCTGGGACACCCCTCCGCTGGGCCCCTGGCCGGGTGTCGCGGCCGTAACGCTGGTCGCCGTCCTGCTTCACCGCAGCGCCAAGACTCGTGACGGGTGACGCGTGACGGGTGACGTGTCGATCAAGGGTTGACGTGTTGATCCGCAAGCGTGTCACGGGTCACGCGTCACGGTTAATGGTAGTTAATCGGAGGGCGGTTCGAAGTGGCCCGGTGGACGAGATTGCCAGGGGAGGGTGGCCTGCTTGGACTGCTTGACCAGACTCTGTAAGCTGACTTCTGCAGCCCTCAGCAGTTTGGGGTCCCCGCTTTGCACAAGCTTGGTCAGCAGCACGTACAGAGCACGGTCTTGACGGCTCCCAGAGAGGATCAGCTCCGTCACAGGGTCAACGGAATCCATGCGTGGGGCATCCGGACCTTCGGCGTCGGGATCGTCGATCAGAAGGTCCAGGTGCTTGGGATCGCCATACAGCCAGGAGGGTGGGACCCCTAAAGCCGCCGCCAGCCGTTCGATCAATGAGGCCGGTGGGTCGGTCTGGCCGGCTTCAATGGCCTCGAGCGAGGCCGGGGTGAGTCCGGCCCGTGCCGCGAGCGACTCAACGGACTCGTGTCGCGAGAGTCTCCAGGCCTGAATGAGGGCGCCGATCGCCACAGCGGCATGATACCGAACCGGTGTGACAGGCGCAAGAACGGTCAACTTGACAGGCCGATCCGATCTCGTTACTGAATAGCCCGATGCCCCCATTCGCCCCGCTCCCATCCCCCAAGGCCGCGCTCATCCGGAACCTGCTCCGGAAAAAGAAGGCACGGGACGCCGAGCGAGCATTCGTGATCGAGGGACTCAAGCCGATCCTTGAGCTGCTCCGAACCAGTCCTTCTGTACTGCGTGCGGTCGTGCTGACACCGGCTTGCCTTGAGAAGAGCGGGTCTGACTTGCATCCTGCTCTGGAACACGCGGCCGCGCAGATCTACACCTGCCGGGACATGGTGTTCGACAGGCTCTCGGACGTCCGGACCTCGCAGGGGATTCTGGCGGTGGTGCACCAGCCGGACTGGAATCAGGAGGTCATCCTCGGACGGCCGCGAGTGCTTGGAATCTATGGGGAGTGCCTGCAGAACCCGGCCAATGTGGGGGCGATCATTCGGACCGCCGCCGCGTTCGGGGTGGACGCGTGCTGGTTGTCACCGGACTCGGCAGACGTGTTCAACCCGAAGGTCGTGCGCGCCACAGCCGGAGCGGTTCTGAAGCTGCCGGTGTTCCCGCTCACTGACCTCGGAATACTCGCTCGACACCGTTGTACCATCCTGGCCGCCGAACCAGCCGGGATGGGTAGCGTCGATCTCCACACCATCCGGCATCTCCCACCGCGCATGATCCTGGCCCTCGGCAACGAGAGCCGTGGCCTGTCGCAGGCCACGTTGAAGCAGGCTGCCAATCTCGTCCACATCGCGGTGAATCCGGCGGTCGAGTCCCTGAACGTCGCAGCTTCCGCCGCCATCGCCCTGTTTTACTTGAGCAGCTTGCCGCGGCAAAGCAGTGACGGGTGATGGGTGACGCGTGACGAGTAATTGAGGAGAAGTAGGGGAGGGCGACTCTACGCATCACCCGTCACGTGTGACGCGTCACGGTAAGGTGGTGCCGAGGGACAGAATTGAACTGTCGACACCAGCCTTTTCAGGGCTGTGCTCTGCCAACTGAGCTACCTCGGCACGGGCGTCACGATAGCAAGCACGCTCCGACCCTGTCAAGCACGCGCCGGAGGAAGGTCCCAAGCAGTAATCGGTCTGACAGAAGGCAAATGTGCGCTCCACCCTTAGAGGCAGAAGATGACTCGCTTTGCGTGATTCACAATGATCACGTTCCACTGTTATGAGCGATTTCGCCATGAAGGAGGTGGTTCGATGATGCATGGCCTGTCTGCATACCCGCGTGTCGCCGTGGTTGGTCTTGGCCTCGTTCTCAGCACCATCATCGGCTTGGCCTCTACATCGGCGGAGGCGCAGGTCACCGCTGACCCACTCCAGCCAATGGCCCCCCACGACATGGCTTCTCCGCAAGACGGGTCCGTGGAGTCTCAATGTAAGAATGATCCACTTCTGGTCGCGGAAGGTTCCAATTCGTGCGAAATCGTGTCGTGCGGCATGGGAGTGAAGGACACCTGCAAGATTACCTGTCCAAAGGATAAGACCCCGAAATGCAGTTGTGACTGCGTCAAGAACGTCGGCCCGCTCTGCATGGAGTATAAAGCCAATTGCAAGTGCCGATAGGGCCGGAAGCGAGGGCTGATACCGGAAGGCTTTTTCGCCTGTTCATTCCGAAGGCTTGGAAGCCGATCGTCTGCTGTCCCTTGTCTCGCCGAACGCGGCAGGGGAGGCCGCCCCTTGACGCCATTGGAGGGCGGAAGGTATTCTCAATCACGATCTACAGGCGCGCACAGCGCGGGGAATTCCAACCGTAGGGAATCACGATGGATTTGACTCCAGAGCCCCTCAAGGAGCCTGCTGAGCAGCAAGCCCCGCCGAAGACCAATCAGGAGTACGTCCAGGACTTGGTCAAGAAAGCCAGGGCCGCGGCCAATAAGCTGGCCACGCTCTCGACGACCGTCAAAGACCAGGCGCTGCTGGCGATGGCCGATGGTCTGATGGCCAAGTCTGAGGCCATCCTGGCCGCCAACGAACAGGACGTGGAAGCGCTCGGGAAGGGGAAAGAGCTGGCCGCGACGGCGGACAGACTTCGTCTGACCACCGAGCGAATCGCCGAGATGGCCGCCGGCATCCGCGAGATCGCAAAGCTGCCTGACCCTCTCGGTGAGACCCCGAAGATGTGGCGCCGGCCGAATGGCATGCAGGTGGGGCGCATGCGGGTTCCGATCGGCGTGATCGGCATCATTTACGAGTCCCGCCCCAACGTCACCGCCGATTCGGCCGCCCTGTGCCTCAAGTCCGGGAACGCCTGCATCCTACGGGGCGGCTCGGAGGCGATCCAGTCCAATACGGCTATTGCCGCGATCCTCGCCGACGCGGCCGAGAAGGCCGGGGTTCCGAGCGGGGCCATTACCTTCGTGGATCGTACCGATCGGGAGGTCGCCGTCGAGCTGCTCAAACAAGACCAGTACGTGGACCTCATCATCCCACGCGGCGGTGACTCCCTCATGAAGACCGTCACCGAACAGTCCCGGATTCCGGTCATCAAGCACGACAAGGGCGTGTGCCACATTTACGTGGATGCCGATGCGGATGTCACGATGGCTCAGCGGATCTGTCTGAACGCCAAGGTGCAGCGCCCGTCCACGTGCAACGCGATGGAGACCTTGCTGGTCCACCAGGCGATCGCCCGCACCGTGCTGCCGGATCTGGTCAGCCGACTCACCGCAGCGGAGGTCGAAATCCGCGGCTGCCCCAAGACCTGTCAACTCTGCCCGGAGGCCAAGCCGGCCGATGAGGGGGATTACGGAAAAGAGTTTCTGTCGCTGATCCTGGCGGTCAAAGTGGTCAAAAACATGGACGAGGCGATGGAGCACATCGCGCGTTACGGGACCCGGCACACGGACTCGATTGTGACCAGTGATTACGGACGGGCTCTCCGGTTCGTGCGCGAGGTGGACGCCAGCGCCGTGATGGTGAACGCCTCGACGCGCCTCAATGATGGCTATCAGTTCGGCCTGGGCGCCGAGATCGGGATCAGCACCACGCGTATCCACGCGAGAGGCCCCATGGGGCTGGAGGAGCTGACCTGCTACAAGTTCGTCGTCTTCGGCAGCGGGCAGATCAGAGAGTAGACAAGATTAAGGCTAAGGATGAGGCTGAGGAAGATTCCGATGCTACTATTTCCCTGAACCTCAACCTTAACCTCAACCTTATGGATTCAGTTATCCGCGCTGCACTCACCCGGCCCGGCAATCTCGCCTTCTCCTCCAACCTTGCGTGGACTCAAGACTTCGAAGGCGCAGGCGGCCGGGTCGTGCGCCAAGCGACCGGCCACCTGGTCTTTTACGCCCCACACGGGCGCCGCATGCTTGCCACTGACCCGGACGGCAACCCGTTGCACGAGTGCGAGTGGACCGCGACGGCGAGCAGCAGCGCGAGGCTCGCCCGGGCGCGCCTGCGGCTGGACTGGGGGCAGTGGGTCGGCCTCAGACCGAAAGCGATGGTCCATACGACCCAGCTCGACTTGTCCACGAAGCCCGGCTGGGCGCAGCTCAGGGCCGATGATCTCCGGCGCATGGCGTCTCAGGCGATGCGGGTCCCGTTCGAGGAGGTGCGCTTCTTTTACGGGGATGAGGACCTGGTTGTTGATGCCAGGGGAGTGGCGACCATCCGGCATAAGAAGGACGCGTTTTATATCTTGGAGGACGGGACCTTCGACGCGACTCGCGACATGCCCCCGGCGCGCGTCCGCTTTATGGCCTGCCTGGGGGCAATGCATTGGTCTCGTATTGATTTTTTGCCGGTCGTCGAGCTCTTCCAGTCGCTGTTGCCTGGCACGGGGAGCGCCGCCTTCGAGCTCATCCGCGGCCTTTATGACGACCAGAACACGGAAAGTCCGCTCCCGCTTCACTATCGGGGAATTCCCACCTATCCATCCGAGGCTGCATTCCGGCTCTTCAGCAACTTCTTCATGCCCCAGGTCCCTGGTGGTGGCGATCCACTCCCGGCCTTCATGGACGTGTCCCGCTCTCACGAAGTGAGCTGGCTTCCTGCGCCCGACCCGCCCCGGCGGTATTTCGATCTCCCTCGCAAGCTCTGCGTGACGGTGCAGGGCCGCACCATCCAGAAGGTCACCGTGGCTGACGATCCCAGCGGCCTCTCGTTTGTCAACCCCGGGCCCAGCGGCTTTGCACCGTGCGACCGGAGGCTGGGGGTTGAGCGGGGGATGCTCGTGCTCAGGGACGGGGACAAACGAACGGAGACCTTCCTCAGCCCGACGTGGGGCCCGATTTGCGACCTGCTCCTCGACCCGCTGCCATCCCAGCCAGTGGGGTGGCGAACGCTCTTCGCCGGGACCCCTCCGGGTATCAGCCCGAGCCAGGCGTTTGCTGCGGTGCTCCTGTATCCCGAGGACGACGCCGAGATCGAGGAAGCACCGACTCAGCCCTTCGTGGCAGACTATCTTCAGGATGTCATGGAACAGGGTCCGGACTTCAGAGACCAGCTCGGTCGGGCCGAGCAGATTCTGGTCTACAACTTCGACGCCGCGCTGACCGCCTGCCTCCAGCTGGACCGGCCCAGGGATTACACCATCCTCTACCGGCGCGCGGACTTCGCACAGAAGCACGCCCAGGCCCTCTGGAACCAGTTGGCCCGCGCAGGACACCCGGACTGGGCTCAGCGGATCAGGCTGCTGCCGGCCGAGATTCATGAGAACCGGATCACTGGCCGACGGTATGACCTGGTCTACTGGTGGGCCCCGTTCTCCCTGCTCGCTGGGTCGGACGCCCCGTCAGCTCTCCTGACCGAGACGGCCGCGGCCCTCGTCGGTACGCTCAAGCCGGAAGGCTACGCCTTTATCGTCGGGCCGGAGGCTCTGAAAACTCCGCTGCAGGCCCAGCGGCTCCATGTTCTCAAGGTGGAGCCCGTGGACCTGCTTCCGACCTTCCGTATGCATCGAACCATCCTCCCACGGGCTCGACTCAGAGCCGGTCTCACGCTGTTCATCGCCTCGGCTTCCGAGGGCGCTGGTCCGTCGAGGACGATCCAGAATTCCAGCCGGCCGTGATCCTGCGGCGCCGATGCGGTATACTGCCGGGCTGGAGGCATCCCCTCGCGGGGAACGGGTGGCATGGATCTGAACATCGGCAGGAACGTCATCCGCAACAGCAGTGGGGTCCTGAAAGTTCAAGGGAAGGAGCAACTCGTCCTGGAACTCGGGCCTGAAGGGACGGAACTCCTACTCACGATGGATCTCTACGATTCGACTGGAGCCCATTTCGCCCACGTGCGAAGAAACGTCTGGGCCTTCAATCAGGAAGACCGATTTGAGCTCACGATTCATCAAGGCTACCAGAGCTTGTTTGCTCCTCCCCCGTCCCTGACCCTGATCGATACGCACACCCACGAGACGGTCCTCGAAGCCCTGGTGACCGACAAACAGACGGTCCACATTCTTCAGGGAAAGTTGTGCGCGCACACTGGAGAGGTCCTCGAGATTACGCCTCATTTCTGGCGCCTGGCGGGCTGTGCGGCCACGTTCGGCACGGTCAATGATGTCCGTGGAGGCCCGGTGGAGATCGGCTGAGCCACCCGTCGCAGGCCCGCCCGGGCGGCCGCCGGCGCGCCCGTGGTGTCGGTTCCGCCCTCCCGCGAAGTGGTAATGTCAAGACTTCTGTGCAAATTCCCGAAGCGGTGCTTCGTGCCACGACTCATTGAGATGATGAATCACCGCATAGATGATCCGATCCAGACTGC
>JAHRHE010000048.1 GCA_020027965.1 Nitrospirota bacterium
AGGAAACACGGAACCGAAGGTCGCGTTGAGTCGCACTGACGGGTCGGCATTCACCAATCCGAAGCAGTTGGGGCCGATCATCCGCATGCCCTGCTGGCGGATCTTTTCCACGAGACGCTGCTGGAGCGCTCGGCCTTCCGCGCCGACCTCCGCAAAGCCGGCTGTGATGACGACGAGCGCACGCACGCCCCGGGAAGCGCACTCATCCGCAACCGAGAGCACGGCGTCCCGCGGAACGGCCACGATCGCGAGATCCACCGGCTCCGGAAGGGCTCGCGCGGACGGATAGGCGCGGAGGCCGGCGATCTCGGCGGCATTTGGATTGACTGGATATACCGGGCCTCGAAACCGGCTGCCCACCAACGATTGGACGAGCCGATACCCGATGCTGGCGGGATCCCGGGAAGCGCCGATGACCGCCACTGCGCGTGGCCGAAATAATGGGCACAGCGAAGCGGTCGTGGCGATCCGGTCTCGCACCTCCGCCCGGGTCACGCTGGCCTCTGTCGGCGCGACCGACAGCTCCACTTCGATGTTGCTGCCGTCGTACGATTCGCGGGCCTCATAGCCGGATTCCCGGAAGACTTCCCGCATGGCCACATTGTCGGCGTGGGTCACGGCCCACAACCGCACAAAGCCGTGCCGGATGGCCAGCAGCGCCAGCCGCTCCAACAGCAGGGTCCCCAGGCCCTTGCCGTGAAAGGCCTCGTCCACCGCCATCGCCACCTCGGCCGTCGTGTTATCCTTGGCGAAGTAAGAGCCCGCGGCGATGATTCGGGGTGCGCCCTGCCAGACACGGGTCACGATCAGCGTCAGCTTGGAACGCGGATCCGATGAGTCACAGAGTGACTCGATGACTTCAGCCGGCGGGGTGGTCTCTGAGAAAAACCGGTGCCGCTTGGCCTCCGGCGAGAGCCGGTCAACAAAAGCCTGGAGCGCGCTTCGATCATCGGGCCGGGCGACGCGGATCAGGGCCGTCGTCCCGTCCCGCAGAATCAAGGCCCCGGATTCGGCCGGCTCCTGAGAGGGCGGCGGAATGTAGAGCGGTCGCACGTTCGCCACAGACTTACCTGCTTCTGTCCCATCATAAACGACTGCGTCACGGGTCGCCAGCACCGTGAACAGGAGAGCGGCCGGCTAAGGTCGCGGACAAGTGAGACGCATGAATTCGACTGGAGCAGCACGAGTGTCGTTGGGGTACTCAGGCGGTCAACCACGCTAGCGTGTACTTAGCTAAGCGCGTCGAACGGTGCCATCAGGCGGATGTACGCAAGCACATCGACCATCTGTTCGTCAGTCAAGCGCTCACGCCATCCGTGCATCGGGGTGAACAGGGCCCCGTTCGCGATGGTGATCATCAGTTCCCAGTCGGCCTTCGACCGGGACTGGGGCGATTGCAGGTTGGCCGGTTTGATGAGTAGGAACTTGGCCTCCGGTCCGTTTCCATCCAAGGCCTTGCCGTGACAACGGAGGCAGTGCTGTTCATAGATCGCCTGCCCGATCTGTGGGTTGCCCCCGCGACTCTGGGCCGCTACCCAGGAACTGCATAGCACACCCGCCAGAACACCAACCGCAAGAACTTGGATTCTCATACACCACGCCTCCTTCCATTGCTGACTTTAACCTTTTCGACCAGCTCCCCCGCGTCATGGGATATGGTCAGCGCGCTAAGGCTGACGGTTCCATCCCTTGCAGAGCACGACCAATCCGATCACGCCGATGACTACGGCCAATATCCCGAGCAGGGTTAGCTCATCCATCGGCACTCCTCTGAGAAGGTTGAGGTTGAGGGGTCCGACTCGGCCTGAACCTCAGCCTGAATCTCCTCCGAGAAGCCGAGGGATCACCGGACGACCAGCACCGTTCGGGCCGTCCGGTGTACGATCGAGTGCGAGACACTCCCCAGGAGAAAGCGATCCACTCCCCTCCGCCCGTGGGAACCGACGACCAGCAGGTCGTACCTGTCCGCTTCCCGGGCCACCACGGCGGCAGGATCCCCGCTCATGACCTGACCGGCTGCCGTGAAGTGCGCCCCTGACAGTCCGGCCGCCACGCCGTTCACGACCTCCTGCGCTGATGCGACCGCGGCCCCCCGCCAGCGCTCGTATGCGAGCACACTGGCAGGCTCGCCGAAATGCTGGGTGGGCACCACGCTCATCACCAAAACGTCCACGGGCCGGTTGAACGGGTGCGCGAGCAACCACCCTTGGATCCTTGCCCCATCCTCCGGGCCCTCGACGGCAATCAGCACACGCCGGGGTTTGTCCAGGGAACTCTTAACGACGAGCGTCGGGCAGGTGGCGTGCAGAAGGACTCGGTGGGATACGCTTCCAAGAACCAGCTCGGCCACACGCCCACGTCCGCGGGCGCCCACCACGACCAGGTCGGCTGCGGCGGATCGGGCGGCATCCAGGACCACCGCGGCGGGGGGGCCGATCTCGCACAGCCGCCTCACCGACGCGACCCCCGGTGGGACTAGCGCGGCGGTCTGATCGAGAAGCTGCCGGCCGGCATCCAGCATAGCCTCACGGAATTCTCCATAAGCTTGCTTCGCGATGGGGGGCGAGAGGAGCGGATACTCAAAGGGTCTGAGATCCACGGCATGTACCAGGGCCAGCTCTTTGGGCGTGTAGAGTTGAGGCAGCGCTTGCACGGCATTGAACGCCGGATCCGACCAGTCCACAGCTACCACGACACGCATGCTGCACCTCTAAAAGAGCTTATAGCTTATGGCGAATGGCGAATAAACAAGCAGAAAGGTCGCTTCTTAACCATTCCCTCTGCGCTATAAGCTATCGGCTACTAGCTATTTGCCTGCTTCACGCTGTCGGCACCTCCAACAGAAACAGTTCTCCTTTCATCTGCGGATGTAGATCGCACCGGAAAGAGAAGCTCCCGGGCCGCTCCGTGGTGAGTCGAATGATCAGGGTTTTGCCCGGGTCGACGTAGAAGCCTTCCAATCCCTTGCCGTACGACACGACCCCCTCGCCTTCGCCGTGCACGACCAGTCCGATCAGCATTGGCGAGGTGAATCCGTGCCGGATGATGTCCTGGTTGCGAAGGATAATGACCGTGGGCAGCCCCAGCCGCATCGGCGCCGGCTGGTTGAGCAGAAACGCGGAGTCCCGAATGATGAGCTCCACCCTCTGCTCCTGCGCGGCTTGGGCCGCGGAGAGTGCCTCATCGGAACCTGATACCAAGGCCATGGAAAGGACCACCATGACGGCAAGGAAGGTCTGGAATGAGCCCGATCGATTGACCATGTCGTGCCTCCCTGTGTGAGTCAACTCGGTCTTCTGCTCCTGCGCACACCATGTCCCCGACGCCTCGCCTTACCTGCTTGACAGGTCTGCCTAGCGCAACGCACTGACGTCCCTATAATGGTTCGCCACCGTTTGCCGCAAGGCGGTTCGAAGTTCTTCATCGATGCGGAATGCCCTCCCAATCCCGGCGCGACTTGATCATGGTCTCCCAGGTCACGGTATAGTCCTCCGGTTCACTCGAATCTTCTGCAAGGAAGGGACCACGGACGGCTTGACGCCGATTGCGGAGCAACTGAGCGGAAACTTGATGTTTTCAGCGCTCCCCTCGATCGTGGCAAGGCGGCTGTAGCATTATTCATCAACCGGGCCGCTCGCCACGTGGAGATTCGCGCCAAGAGGGTCGGGATGGGTTGGCGCATTCCGGTGCAGAAGAAGTGCAGGCGTATCGCAGGGGTACTGGAGGTCTGCCCCTCGGCGGGGTTCCTCGATGCTACTAGGTTCTGGTTTCATGCTCAAGAGTTCGCAAAGTCCTTTCCGTGGATCGTGCCCTGGGTGCCGAGGGAGCTCTTGACAAAGGAGGGCCTGGATTGGCATGCCGGATGCAAGCTTTCAGACAGGGCCACCCAATGACCTGGCTCGCGAGGCAGACGTGGCGCGAGCTCGGAACCGGCAGTCCTGGAGAAGGAAAGGGTCACGAGCATGAGACAGGCATTCGCTGTGTGGTTGACTGGTCTCCCGGCATCCGGCAAGAGCGCCATCGCGTGCGAGTTGCGCGGCCGCTTGTCCGAGGCTGGTCTGACGGTCGAGATCCTGGAATCGGACGAGGTGCGCCGATGGCTCACCCCGTCACCGACCTATCGGCCTGAGGAGCGAGACCTCTTCTACCGCGCCTTGGCCTTTTCGGGCAGCCGCCTCGTGGCCCACGGCGTGCCGGTGATCTTCGATGCGACCGCCAACCGCCGTGCGTATCGCGATCTGGCGCGCAGCCTGATCCAGCATTTTGTTGAAGTGGCGATCGTCTGTCCGCTGGAAGTCTGCCAACAGCGAGATCGCAAAGGAATCTATCGCCTCGGGCAGGAGGGCCGGAGCGGGACGGTACCCGGACTTCAGGAGCCCTATGAACCGCCACTAAAGCCGGAGCTGGTGATCGAGACGGCGCGCGTCAGCCCAGAGGCTGCGGCGACCACGGTACTGGAGGCCTTGCAGGCCCGCGGATACCTGCCGGTGGCGCGGGAGCTCGAATGATAAGGTTCTTAGCTCTATGTTGTGAGTTCTGAGTTTTCACCTCCCAAAACTTAACTCTCACAACTCAACATTGTTATCGAAGACTTGTCTATTCCATCGGTCATGGGATAACCGGCATCGGATTCACAGTCGTCGCCTGCGGCCCTTTCTCGCCTGGCTCGAGGTTGAAGGCCACTTCCATCCCGTCCTCAAGCTCGTCGAACTTCATCCCATGCACCGCATTCTGGTGGAAATAAATCTCCCCGCCGCCTTCCTGCAAGATAAACCCGTACCCCTCTTGCGGAAAGAGTTTACAGATCACGCCGCGCAGCGGAATCGGCGGCACCCGGATCTCCTTCGACGCTCGCTTCTCTCGGTATTTTCTGAGCTCGATCTCCAGCGAAAAGAAGGCGGCGCGGATCGCTTCCTCGAATGTCTTCTCCTCCTTCCTGGCCGTCAAGGTGTGCCGGCCGGGGAGGGTCACGACCACGAGGGCTTCAGCCACGTTGCGCGCTTTCTTGTGATGGGGGTTCTTCGTCAACGTGACCCGGGCATGGATGACGTCATCGTGGCCTGCCTGAAGCTCGGCCATGCGCGCTTCGATCTCAGCCTTCCACCGGGGTGTCATCGCCACATTGCGGCTCTCAATATGCAGTTCCATTCGGCCTCCCTCTTTCCAGGAATCCCATGCTGGCACCAAGGCAGAAACGCAAAGGGTATGCCATAGGCCCTGTGCGATCCCCGGCCAGGCGCGAGACACGAGGCGAGAGGTGGAATTTTCAAAGAGGTTCCCGCCTCTTGCCCATTGCCTCTGGCCCCTCGCCCGATGGTGACTGTCGCATAATTCCTCACTTTCTGTCACCTGGCTGGAGCCGAACGCAACACTTCAAAAAAAGGCTGAGGTTGAGGCTGAGGTTGAGGTGGAATGATGCTTGCTTCCGTTGAGGGACTATGGCGACGCTGAAACGTCAAAACCTTGAAGCCTACCTACGGCAGCGGTTTGGTCCGGACGTCCAGCTCTTGGCCTTCGGACCAATCGGGAAGGAGACCTCCCGCGCCGCGCTCAAACAGTACGGCTATGGGGCCCCGGTCCGGCTGACCTTCCGAGTCGGACGAACCATCCGGCGTGCCGTCCTGGAAACCATGAGCCCCGGTCCGTTCGGGCACGAGCACATGGCCGATCGCGCCCAGGCCCTGCTCTGGGACTTCGACTCGTACGGACGGTTGCCGGGACACGTTCCCGCACTGGATGTGGGGGCGTTCACGGCTGGCGGCACCCTCCTCTCGGTGGCTCAGGCCCGCGAGTTTTTCGTCCTGACCGAGTGGGCCGACGGCACCAGCTACCACCTGGATCTGGACCGCCTGGCGCGCACCGGATCGTTGCGGCCGCTTGACCCGAAGCGGACCGCCGCGCTCGCCCGATACCTGGCCAGGATTCACCGGGTGAGGCGACGCGATCCGGATCTCTACTGCCGCCGGGTTCGGGAGCTGATCGGCCATGGCGAATGCATCATGGGGCTGACCGACAGTTATCCGGACCGGCTCGGGTTCATCACGCAGGACTTGCTGCGGTCCATTGAAGAGGACTGCAATCGCTGGCGGTGGCGCTTACGCAACCGGGCGACCCGCCTTGCGCAGGTGCACGGGGACTTTCATCCCTGGAATGTGCTCTTCCGCCGCGGCGCGGACTTCACCGTGCTGGACCGCTCACGCGGCGAATGGGGCGAGCCGGCGGATGACCTCACCGCCATGTCGATCAACTACCTCTTCTTCTCGTGGCGGCGCTGGGGATCGTTGCGTGGGCCGTTCGAGGTGCTGTTTCGTCAATTTTGGGACTGCTACCGGTCTGAGAGCGGGGATACCGACGTCACGGCGACCGCCGCGCCGTTCTTCGCCTTCCGCGGGCTGGTCATCGCGAGCCCGCTCTGGTACCCGAACCTGAGCCTGGAGGTACGCCGGACCATCTTCCGCTTCGTCCAGAACGTCCTTGCGGCGGACCGCTTCGAGCCACAGGAAGTCAACCGGTATTGTCGGGAATGATCGTGAGATCTCAGGCGTGACACATCGGGCGAAGCCCCACTGTCCTCAGGGCTCGCACCTGGTCGGCTTGTCCTGCCGAAGTTCGTTGATGGCGTTCAGGATCTCAGCCGGGCGCGGCGGGCACCCGGGGATGCGGAGGTCGACCGGGATGTGTCGGTCGACCGGACCGGTCACCGCATAACTTCCGGCGAACATCCCGCAGGTGATCGCGCAGTCCCCTAGGGCGATGACCACCTTTGGGCCGGGCGTCGCTTTGTACACATCCCTCAGTGGGCGCGCCATGTTGACGGTCACCGGGCCGGTCACCACCAGCGCATCGGCGTGGCGCGGGGACGCGGCCACGTGGATGCCGAACCGCTCGACGTCGTACACGGAATTCGCCAGGGCGTTCATCTCCATTTCGCAGGCGTTGCAGGATCCCGTATCCACCTCACGAATCGTCAGCGACTTCCGGAACGGCTTAGCCTTCTCAATGGCCTCCGGCGAGACAGGCTGGGTGGTTGGGCCGGCCGCAGGATGCCGGCCCGTCACGATCCCGGTCTTCAGGCTCTTCTTGATTATGCGAAACATGACTCCTCCTCGCTATTTGAATATTTCGTGATTTGGTGATTTCGTGATCTTCAGGAGAATCGACAGATCGCCAAATCACCAACTCGTCCTTTCATCACAGGTCGTTCCCCGCATACGAGAGGTTGAAGCTCTTGTTGATCAGCGGGAAGTCCGGGATGATGTTCCCCAGTACCGCCCACTGAATCGCGGGCCAGAGCACGAACGAAGGATCTCGCACCTTGAGTCACCAGCAACCGGCACGCCGCTGGGCTCTGCAGTGATCGGACCCTGGGGGATTCTCTCGCGCACGTCCCGGATGAGCCGCATGGACTCATGGATCTCATCCATCCGCACGCGCATGCGGGCGCGAACGTCGCCATAGCGGTAGACGCTCACCTTCACCTGTAGCTCATCATACGCCGCAAAGGGGCGATCGCGCCGGAGATCCCGGTCTATCCCCGTCGCCTTTCCGACCACGCCCATGACCGCGTGGTCCCAGGCGGTGCGCTCCTTGAGGACCCCCGTCGTCTCCAGGCGGTCGGTCAGGGACGCATTGGCGAACAGAATGCGCTCGAGTTCTGAGAAATCCGGCTCGATGGCGTCCAGTTCGGTCACGACCTCGGCCAACTGTGCTCCCGTGAGATCGACCGCGACGCCCCCCACCTGATTGGCTCCTCTGAGGAACCGCGAGCCGGTTAACCGGTCGCTCAGCTGCATGATGCGTTCTTTCATCCGGCCGCAATGCGCATGCGCGAGCACGTAGGCCGTATCGTTGCAAATCGCCCCGACGTCGCCGAGGTGGTTATGCAGCCGCTCCAGCTCAAGGAAGAGGCTGCGCAGGTACCGGGCGCGCCGAGGCACCTCCAGCCCGAGCAGCGCCTCGACCGCCTGGCAATAGGCGAGACTGTGGCCGATGGTCGTGTCGCCGGACACCCGCTCGGCCAGGGGCACCGCTGTGGCCAGGTTCTGCTGCTCAAACAACTTTTCCACTCCACGGTGCTTCCAAAAATGGCGCAGCTCAAGCTGCATGATCGGCTCCCCGGCGACCGAAAACCGGAAGTGCCCGGGCTCAATGATCCCGGCATGGATCGGGCCGACCGGCACCTCAAACACCCCTTCGCCTTCGATGTGGCGGAACCGGTATTCCCCCTGCTGCCGCTGCAGCACGGTGTTCCAACTGAACTCCTTCTTCAGCGGGTGGGTCCCTTTGGGCCAATGCTCATGACGCACCAGCCGGCGCAGGTCGGGATGCCCCTGCGGGATCAGGCCGAACAGGTCCCGAATCTCGCGTTCGTACCACTTCGCCGCGTGGATATGGGGCGTAATCGACCGGAATAGCCGGTCCTCGCCGCGCAACTCCGTGCGCAATAGAAGCCACTCGCGCCGCTCGCGAAGCGTGAACAGATAGTAGAGTTCGGACCGCGCCTCGCGCGGCCGATGATCCATAGCCCAGAGGAGAGACAGCGTCCCGCGCAGCTCCGGATGGGTGTGCACGTAGTGCGCGACAACCGGCACGTGCTCTTTCTCAACCCGCAGCATCGGGGTCCCCTGGACGGCACTCACTTCCGCAATGGCCGCTCCAAAGGCCTCCGTCACTCTCTCAACCGGCGTCATGGCTCTCGGCATCGTGTGACCTCGTGATGATCAGCCTCAATCTCGATCGGGCCTGCCCCGATTACGGCAGCGAGGCCGCGGCTCCGAAGATTCCGACAATTGACGTGATCAGCCTTCCCAACTGTACCGGGATCCAGAGGCCGGTCGCCACCAGCGCCGCCACGTTCAGCAAGACTGCGATGGCGCTGAACCCCAGGCAGCGACCGCCCAGCGCCCTCCCGGCCTCGACCGGTTCCCCCAGCGCCATCCGGAGCACCTGATACAGGAGAGCGGCGAACGCGAGGGTCAGGAGCGCCAGGAAGGCGTACACCGCCACCGGCGCAGCCGCATACGCTTCCGTGGCGATCAGGACCTCGCTGATGAACATGCCGAATGGCGGCATGCCGGCCAGCGCCAATCCCGCCACCAGGATGGCCGAGCCGGCGAGAGGCATCTGGCGCAGCAGGCCCGGGACCCGCTCCAGCATTTTGTGCTCATGCCGCAGCAGCACCAAACCGGCCGCAAAAAACGCCGTGGACTTCGCCAAGGCGTGGTTCAGCAAATGCCAAATCCCGCCGAACACCCCGGCCCCGCCGATGCCGAACCCGATGAACGCGATCCCGATGTGCTCGATGCTTGAATAGGCGAAGAGCCGTTTGTAGTCTCGCTGCACGAGGAGGAACACCGACGCGACCCCGATCGAGAGAAGCCCCAGCCCGACCATCAAGTGACCGGTAAACTCCGGCCCCACTGTGCGATCGACCACCGCTTTGAACCGCAGGATGGCATACACCGCCACGGTCAGCATATTGGCCGACAGCATCGCGCTTACCGGGGTCGGCGCTTCGGCATGCGCATCGGGCAACCAGGTATGCATGGGGGCCACACCGGCTTTCGTCCCATAGCCGATCAACACGAACACGAAGGCCATCTTGACCGAGGTGGGATCCAGTTTCTGCGCCGCCCGATAGAGCTCGGACCACCGCAAGGTCTCGCTCGTGACGCCCAGCACGTGCGCGGACGAGTAGTACAGGAGGATCGTCCCGAACAGCGCCAGCGCGATTCCGACCGAGCTGAGGATCACAAACTTCCAACCTGCCTCCAGCGCCGCCTTGCTCCGCTCGAACCCGATCAGAAGGGCGGCCGAGAGCGTGGCCCCCTCGATCGCAATCCACATGATCGCCACATTCTCCACGTTGAGCGCCGCCAGCATGGCCGCCAGGTAGAGATCAAAGAGACCGAAAAACTGGCGGAACCGGCTCAGCGAGACCTGACCACGCTCGAGCTGCTCGCCCAGGTAGCCGATCGCATAGAGCGTCCCGGCGGCGCCGACGACGCCGAGGATCACATCGAACCAGGCGCTGAGCGCGTCGGCCTCGGGAAAGAGCCCGAAAGACACCCGCCCGCGTGCGGCGACCCTTTCCACGACCAGCGCGGTGGCAATCAGCAACGTCCCGGCTAACAGAGACTGCAGGACCTCTACCGCACGTCGACTGCGCGCGAGCAGGCTTCCGAGACCCGCCAACAGGGGGGCCGTAATCAGCAGTAGGAGGGGCCAGGCCAAGGCCGTCTCATTCCTTGAGCACCGTCAGTTTGCTCGTATCCACGCTGTCGAAGGCGTCCTGTAACCGATGGGTATAGATGCCAATGATCAGAGCACCCACCAACACATCGAAGAAGACGCCTAACTCCACGATCAGTGGCATTCCATACGCAGCGGCCGTCGCCCCCAGGAACAAGCCGTTTTCCATCACCAGGAAGCCGATCACCTGCGTCACTGCCTTCTTGCGGGCGATCATCGTGAAGAAGCCGATCAGTACGATGGCCAGGGCGATCGTCAGCGAATCCCGCGTCAGCAGGAACCCGATGGGAATGATCGGCTGCGTGATGAAGCACGACAGGATCACCAAGATGCCGCAGATCAGCAGCCCCGTGGGAATGTTGACGTTCATTACCAATTCCCGACTCACGTTCAGCCGCTCGATCACCTGCTTGAGAATCCTCGGGATCACGATCACCTTGATCACGACGATGAGGGCCGCCGCCACGTAGATGTGATGGATCCCGGTGAGGAACGCGACCAATCCCGCCGTCGCGGCCAGGAAGACCGACTGGAGCGCAAACAGATCCACGCAGGCCGTCAACCGTCGCTGTGCCACGATGGCGAAGCAGGTCAGCAGCAGGAGCGCCGCGCAGAGGTCCACCATCTGGGACCCGATCTGAAGGGGCATCTGCTGCACGTCAGCCTCGCAGAATATAGAAGAACACCAACGCCAAGAGTGCCAGGATGAACGCAACGCCCAAGAGGTCAGTGACTCGGAACAGCCGGAGCTTGGCGAACATGGACTCGATCGTGCCGATCAACACAGCTAACCCGGACACCTTCACGAGATAGACTAGGATTCCGATTCCGATCGCCGCTGGAGTATGGGTGGTGGCGATGCCCCAGGGAGCGAACACGTTGGCGATCAAGGTCAGGAAGACCAGCAGTTTGATCCCGGCCGCCCATTCCACCAGCGCCAGATAGCGCCCGGAGTATTCGAGCACCATCGCCTCGTGGATCATGGTGAGCTCGAGGTGCGTGGCCGGATTATCCACCGGCACGCGGCCGGTTTCGGCAAGCGCCACGATGAAGAGCGCGGCCAGGGCCATCAAATGGGGCGCGGGGTCCGTGACGATGCCTTCCAACAAGGCGGTTTTGTGCACGATCGTGCTGAGGTTGGTGGACCCGGCGGTGAGCGCGATGGCAAAGATCGACAGGATCATGGCCGGTTCCGTCAGTGAGGCCACGATAGCTTCACGGCTGCTGCCCATCCCGCCGAAGGCCGACCCGGCGTCGAGCCCGGCCAGGATCAGAAAGAAGGTGCCCAGCGCCAGCAGATAGACCAAGGCAATGATATTACCGGCGAAGTTGAGCGGCATCTTGGACGCGAACACCGGCACCAGCAGACCGGCCGCCAGCGTGGAGGCAAACAGAATATACGGCGTCGCCGTGAAGATCCACGAGGTCGTGGTGGACACGACCGGCTGCTTGCGGAAGAGCTTGGCAAGGTCGGCGTAGGGCTGAAACACCCCCGCACCCCGCCGGCATTGAAGGCGCGCCTTCACCTTGCGAATCAATCCCACGACGAAGGGTGCCACGACGAGCAACACGATCGTTTGTACACCGACTAGGAGGAGAGCGTGCAGCATCGGGTCACACCACTACATGGCAATCAACAGCAGCAGCACCAATGTCACAAAGATATAGGTCAGGTAGAGGTGGAGGCTGCCGGACTGAATGAACCGCAGTCGGTCGGCCATGGTTGAGAAGAAGGCGACCACCGGATCGTAGAGATACCGCTGAAACACCGGTTCGATATGGAACTCGAACCACCTGCGCTTGGCAAAGTACCGCGACTCCTCTATGAACTCCGTCTCCAGCTTCACCGTTGGCCGGTAGAGGGTGCTGAAAACGCGCTTGATCGGCTGCACAAACCCGATGGCGGTGTACTCCATCCGGGGCGTGAGATTCAGGCCACAGCCCCATGTCTTGTAGTAGCGCGCGGTGATGCGTCCGCCGAACAGCCACGCCAGCACCAAGCCGAGCGCCGCCAACCCGGCCAGCATCAGGGCAAGGGCCGGCGTCGAAAGACTGGAGAACTCCACGTTGACTGGTGCCAAGGCCCATCCATCGAGCGCCAGCACCTTGCCCTGGATCGAGGCCCCGATCAACGGTTCGGTGATCCGGTCCAGCCACGGCACGACCACCATGGGGGCTAATCCCAGGACCACACAGACCCCGGCGAGGGCGGCCATTCCAATGCGCATCGCAGGCGAAACTTCTTCAGCATGGCGTGCATGCCCGCTCCGAGGCTGGGCCAGGAAGGAAATTCCGAAGGCCTTGGCAAAGCAGGCCAGCGCCAGCACGCCGGTCAGGGCCAGCATCGCCGCGGCGATCGGGAGCATCAGCTTCAGGAATAACGCAGGCAGATGAAAGCTGAGAAACAGGGTTTGGAAGACCAGCCACTCGCTGACAAATCCGTTGGTGGGCGGCAGGGCGGCGATCGAGACGGCGCCGATCAGAAAGAAGAATCCCGTCCATGGCATGCGCCGGAGCAGGCCACCGTACTCCTCCATGTTGCGCGTGTGGGTTACGGAGAGGAGTGCCCCGGCCCCCAGGAACAGGAGGGCTTTGAACATGGCGTGGTTGATCGTATGGTACAGCCCCGCCAGCAGCCCCAGCGCGGCAAAGTCCTTCAGGCCGAACGCCTGAAAGATCATCCCGGCGCCGATGCCCAGCAGGATGATCCCGATGTTTTCCACGCTGTGGTAAGCCAGCAGGCTTTTGAGGTCGTGTTCCATGAGCGCGTACAGAACACCCAGCAACGCCGAAACGGCGCCGACGACCAGAATCACGAACCCCCACCACCACGGGAACTGGCCGCCAAGAAAATCGAAATACACCCGGATCAGGGCATAGATCGCAGTCTTGATCATCACCCCCGACATCAGGGCCGAGATGTGCGAGGGGGCAGCCGGGTGCGCATACGGCAGCCAGACATGCAGCGGCACAATGCCGGCCTTCGTGCCGAACCCGATCAGCGCCAGCAGAAAGGCGAACGTCCTCATACCCTCCGGTAACGGTTGCTCGGGATGCCGAAACGCCTCGAAGGAGAAGGACCCGGCCTCCTGGAAGAAGATCAAGAACGTCAGGATGATAAAGGCCGTCCCGACGTGCATCATGATCAAGTAGAAGAATCCCGCATACCGGACTTCGGCCTTCTCGTGCTCCGTCACCACCAGGAAATACGAGACCAGAGACATCAGTTCCCAGACAACGAGGAAGAAGAACCCGTCATCCGCGATGACCACGAGGGTCATAGAGAGGAGGAACCCGTTGTAGAGCGCCCCCAGCGCGCCCATCGACCTCCGCCCAGAGTACTCGACGAGATAGCCGAGGGCGAAAATGGAGACCGCTAGGCCGGCCAGCGAGATCGTCAGCACGAAGAAGGCGGCAAGGGGATCAATCTGGATTGCAAAGGTCAGAAATGGGAGCGTGGACGGAACCGAGAGGAGCAGGGGCTGAGCGGACAGCAGCCCCATCAGGCTCAGGATGACCCCGAGCAGGCCTGCCGCGCCGGCCAAACCGTTGGCGATGACATTCTGGATTCTGGGGCGTCCCGGCAGGCAGAGGGGAAGAAAAATGCCGGCTGCATAACAGCCCAAGAGGGCGAGGAGCAGCGTGGTCATCACTGGACCCACGGATGAACCACATTCCTCATCTGGGCTCGGCGAGATCGACTGGGCAAAGACACACTGCACGACACGATAACCAACTCGCCTCTCGGGGTCAATGCTTTCTTGGACGGCGGCAGCCGAATCCCTGTTCGGGACGTCGTGAACGGTACGACACGGGATGAGAGTAAAGTCAGCTCAGTCCGTTGAGTCTGTGGTGCCCGTTCACCGACCCAACGGAAGGAACAGACCGAACGGACTCAACCTCACATTATCGAAACACCAGCACCGAGCAGGGCGCGCGATGCAGCACGGCATGCGAAACACTGCCCAGCACGAAGCGCGTAACGCCCCCACGCCCTCGAGCTCCCATCAGAATCAGGTCCGCCTTCCGTTTGGTCGCCTCCTGCAAGATGACCGTGGCCGGCGCCCCGAGTACGGCCGCCGCTTTCGCGCGGTAGTCGAGCGCCCTCAATCGGGACGCCACATCCTCCACGAACAAACGCGCGCCCTCCAGAAGGTCCTTCTTCACCGCTTCGCTCACCGACGCGCCGGCAGGCCAGGCCGGTTTGGTGAACGGCGGCACCGTCAGGATCGTCACGTCCACCGCCTCGCGAAACGGTTTCGTGGCGAGGAACGCCGCGGCAGCTTCGACGTCGTCGGGTCCTTGCAGGGGCAACAGCACCTGCCGCAAGGCCCGCATGCGGCGATTGACCATCAGAGTCGCGCAAGGCGCGTGGGCCAGCACGCGGTGCGAGACGCTCCCGAGCAGCCGCTCCTTCACCGGCCCGAGCCCTCAAGACCCCAGGACGATGAGGTTGACCCGTTGTTCCTGGGCGATCGTGACGATCAGCTCCGCCGGCTTTCCGACCTCGAGTCGCTTGGTCACGGGTCCCGTCCGTGGCGGCAACAACGCCGTGACGCGTGCGAGCAGACGCTCGCCCTTTTCGCGCATCCCGCGCTCAACCGTCGCATAGATGTCCCGGGCGACCTCCGGCATCATCATCGGATAGGCCGGATCGGGGACATCCAGCACGTGCAGCACGACCACCGCTTCCGCATGAGGCAGGTGCGCAAGCGCCCGGGCCGCCTCCTCCGAGAGGTCCGAGCCATCGACTGCCAACAGGATACGCATAGAGTCCTCCTCCGTCGCCTAAACCTTAGCCTCAACCTGAACCTTGCTCTTATAATACGCTTCGCAATCTGACTCCCGGCCGCGGACGATGCGCTGGCCCTTGAGCGGGTCCCGCTGGGCGGTGATCACCGTGCACTGCCGCTCCCAGGTGCCGTCATCGTAATAGAGGATGACCCAGTCGCGGGTCTGCCCCAGTTGATGCGCCCGCGCGGTGTTCGAGAACAGCGCCGTGTAGTGGCGTTCCCCTCGCTGGGTGTGCATGACCGGCAGCCAGGCCTCATGGCTCGGATTGAAGCGCCGCGGCGCAATTCGGTGAAGAGTCCCGGCCACTGCTTTCTCCCGGTATTCACGATCCACCTCAAGCAGCTCGGTGATGGAGGGCTCGTGGAACCCCGGGGCGGCCGGCCTCTCCGTTCGCTGCCGCACGCGCTCCAGGCGGCTCGCCAGCGAGTCCACAATACCGGCCAGCTTCTTCTCGCCGATCCCCGCGAGCTCGACGAGGCGCCCGTCGTGGGCCGCCGTTTCCAACTCCTCGAGCGTGTCGATCCCAAGATCATGGTGCAGCCGCCTCGCCAAGGCCGGGCCAATGCCGGGCACCGACGCGAGCAGCGCCACCGGGTCGGCCTCACCCCGCAGCCGCTCCAGCATGGGCAGCCGGACGGTGCGCCCCAGGTCGCCAATCGACCGGGCCAGGCTCTCGCCAATCCCGCGCAATTTCCGGAGACCCTCCATTCCCTCCGCTTCAAGGAGTTCCGTCACCGGCCGGTCCAGGTGGAGCACCGTCTCCGCGGCGCGCCGGTAGGCCTAGACCCGGAACGGGTTGGCGCCCTGCTCCTCCAGAAGCCGAGCCGTCTCCTTCAGCCGCTGCGCGATCTCGACGTTAACGAGTGGCTCAGCCATCCTAGCCCCTTTGACCTGCCGCCCCGGCGCCCATTTTTTGCATGCCACACCGTGGGCCGCAGCATGGATGCATGACCAAGCATCATCCGTGCCGCGTCTGCTCTCGAACCGAAAGCCCGGTCGAAAAATAAGGCGATGGGACCCTTGCAGCGCGACGTCCTGGAATGCCACAGTTCGCACGCGAGGCCTGGGGAAGAAAGACACACTTGTACAAGGACTGAGTAATGAGGACGGAGGACTGAGAGGAAGGCCAAGAGATCGGCACGCCGACGCTGCCGGACGTGTTGCGCACGATCATCGAGAAAGTCAAAACCCAGGCTCGAGCAAATAGCGAATAGCCCATAGAAGAACACGCATCTTGATGGGGTCCTGGCCGCTGTGCTATGTGCTGATGGCGGGTGGGGTATGAAGCAGAAGCCCTCGTTCAAGAATATGCCGAAGCGGCAGGCGAAGAAGTTTGCCCGGCTCCGGCGTGAAACAGCGCGCCAGCGTTCCAAGCACCTGACGGATCGGCTGTCAGTTCGCCGGAAGCGCGCTGAGGGCTGAATCATGATGTACCACCTCGATCTGGATGAGAAGAAAACGAAGGGTGCCAGGTTTGCCCTGCTCCCAGGAGACCCCTTTCGGTCGGTGCTGATCGCGGAGACGATAGCCCAGACCTGTGGCACCGCCAAGCCCGACCGACCTCTCGCGCACAAACGAGAGTTTTGCACTTATCTGACGGAGATCCAGGGCGTCAAGGTGCTGGTCACCTCCACCGGCATCGGCGGGCCCTCCACCTCGATCGCCGTTGATGAGCTGGCGCAATTAGGGGTCCACACCTTCCTCCGGGTCGGCACGACCGGAGCCATCCAGGACGCTCTCAGTATCGGCGATGTCGTGATCACGAGCGGCTCGGTCCGGCTGGACGGGGCGTCCCCCCAGTACGCGCCGATCGAATACCCGGCGGTGGCGCATCATGAGGTCCTCCTGGCGTTGGTTGATGCCGCGAAGGTACTGACACCCGCGCTCGGCTGCCGCTACCATGTCGGCATCACCTGCTCGACCGACACCTTTTACCAGGGGCAGGAACGAGCGGATTCCTTTTCTCGGTATACCCCTCGGAAATTCCAAGGCATGACCGAGGAGTGGCGGCGGCTGCACGTGCTGAACTACGAGATGGAATCGGCCACCCTGCTGACCGTCTGCCACGCATTCGGCCTCCGGGGCGGCTGCGTGACCGGGGTGGTGAACAACCGGGCCACCGACGCCGGTGGCGTGCGGATTACGCCGGAGAGTCTTCGCGTGGGCCAGGACCACGCGGTCCGGGTGGGCATCAAGGCGATGGAGCTGCTGGTTCAGGCAGATCGGAGCGTTTAGCGTATGGCATAAGAAGGAATGCCAGGCCCGATCTCCACGAGTTGGCTCAATCCATCGTGAAACTTCAGGACTCTGCAACAGCATGTCAGCGTGGGATGACCGATGACGGGGCAGAATAGGGCGGACTCGGGGGGCACTCCAGCACCGACAGCGCCTCAGTCACATACGGGAAAGTCTCTTGATAAAAGCAGGCATGGCGTCCCAGATGTAGTCGACGACCGAACGGACGTACGCGTGGGAGGTCTCCAGGTTGAGGTTCCATGCCGGGATCGCCTCGTGCACGTCCAGCACGGGTTCTTCCCTCTGATAACACACCTGATTGAACAGGAGCACCTCCCGCCGAAAGTGCCGGCGGATGAATTCCCGGTGGTCCAGGCTCATCGCCACCGCCAGGTCCGCGCCATCAAGCAGCTCACGCGTGAGTCTCCGGGGCACATGCGTGGCGGAATCGGCGCCCTTCTCGAGGAGGCGGTCGCGAATCATCGGATGCACTGGTTGCGGGATCGCCTCGATCCCGGCGGAGCCGACCAGGTAGCCTGACGCAGGCCCGAGCCGGGCCTTCAGTGCGCACTCCGCGACCAGACTCCGAAAGACGTTGCCGGTACAGATGAAGAGAATCGATTTCACGTAACCCCCTGCTCAAGCATCAAGAATACCACACCCTTGGCCAGAAGCCTTCATGCTGATAAGCCGAGCCCTGCCCCCACGGCGCGTCCCACGTGCGGAGGAACCCAGAATGAGAATGCTCCAGGGCATCCGGCGAACAGCTCAGTCGAGGTGGATAACCTCTCAATTTACTTGACAGTTCTTCCGGTTGCGCTACAGTTCAAGTAGCTGTGCGGCTTTCGAACCCGTCCACCCCAGAGCCGATGACCGCATTTTGGTATATGCTAGGTTAAGTCCGCTCACGAGATCGTCACCGCGCGAGGTGAGCTTGTATGGCGCTCACGTGCCCGAAGTGCAGGAAGGGGTTCATTCAACGGACTCGCGTAGAGGGGACCACCGCGCGTCTCTTGAGCCATTTCTCTTTCCATCCGTTCCGCTGCCAGGTCTGCGGCCATCGATTCAGCGCCTACCAGCCAGGTGTCACGGCCTCAGACTTCAAGGAGGACAGGCGGCAGTATGTGCGCTTCGTGACCCGGTTTCCCGCGACGTTCTCGCTCGATCGATTAAGGGGCAAGGGTGAGGTCACTGAGATCTCCGTCGGCGGCTGCACATTGGAAACCGATGCCGCCCTCTCGCCAGGTTCCATCCTCCGGCTGATGTTGATGCCGCCAGCGAGCGAATCTGCGATCGCTGTCGACGCGGCACTCATCCGCGCAGTCCGCGGCAAGAAAATCGGCATTGAATTCCTGCGATTTCAACCGGAAGAGAAAGATCGCCTCAACAAGTTTGTCGTCCAGTTCCTGGTCTCCCGCCAGTCCTGAGACCCGCTGGGGCCTCTCGCCCACTCGGGTACCCTCAACAAGCCCCCGACCCCTTACTCTGGAACACATAAGAGACTCCAGATCCCTTAAATCCAACACAGGCTGCCGTTGACGGCTGCCCATGAAGGACAGCGCCCCGCTTGCTCCCGTCGGGGTTTCGGCGTATCGTTCGATGCGCGGCCAGCGGAGGCTGTCGGATCGCCAGAGCCGCCCGTCGTGGATGAAGGAGGAGTGCCATGTACACTCAGAACGAGTTGCAGCAATTGCCGAGACGCACTGCGGACGAGTATCGCACGCTGGTCAGGCCGGCGCTCAGATCGGGAGATCTGCTCTTCGCGTCGGGCAGCTTCTTCTTCTCAAAATTGATCAAGCGGGCGTCGCACTCAACGTGGAGCCATGTCGCCATCATTTACCGGATCCCGCCCCCGACCGACCGCGTCCTCGTGCTCGAGAGCATCGAGGTCCATGGGGTCCGGCTGGCGCCGCTCAGCAAATACCTCGACAACTACTTAAACAGCGCCCCCTACCCTGGCTCCGTCTATATTGCCCGCTATGGTGAGGGAATCTCGGAGGACAGGTTCCAGCAGATGCTCCGGCTCGGCTGCGACCTGCTGACCGCTCGCTATGGGTACGTCGACATGGCGAGCATGACGCTCAGCCTGCTGTTTGGCAGGCGATTCATGCAGCGCCGCGATCAGTATGTGTGCTCCGAGCTGGTTGAGGCGTGCTTCAAGCGCGCCGGTTTGACGGTGAAGAAGACCCATCCGCTGATCTCGCCGGAGGATTTTGCCCAGGAGCCTGTCGTCCGGTTCCTCCATCGGCTGCTCTAATCGGGACAATGGTCGCCGAATCGGACCGAGATGACTGCCAAAGAGTCTCTCACTCGGACCAGGCCGAACGGGCCCTGGAAACCGGATGTGTCCACCAGACGCATTCTGAGCACGCGTGCGGCCGGGAAACCAGCCTGACACCGGTTCTCGCGCATGGCTTGACCTTTGGGCGTCGCCGTCGTACTGTCCTCCCGCATGTGCCCCCTTGACATTGGAAGGCAACCACCCGCTATGAGCCTTCTTCGACCCTCCCTGGCGCTGGCGGCGATCGCGGCCGGCTCCCTGTTGGCCGGCGCAGCCGTTCGCGTCCTCTGGCCCGACCAGATCTGGGTGAACGAACCGCTCCATGCCAGCCTGGAAGCGCTGGGCGCGTTGGTCTCGGTCGTGATGGCCTTCGTCCTGTTTGAGCGGAGGCATGAACGAGGGGACGGGCAGGCGCGACGGCTCGCCATCGGCTTCCTGGGAATGGGGCTGCTCGAGCTGTTCCATGCCGGGGCCCCGCGCGGCGATGCCTTTGTCCTGCTGCGTACGGTCGCGAGTCTCGTCGGCGGACTGGGGTTTGTGCTCATCTGGATCCCGGCGGCTCAGCCGGAGCGGGTCAGCTGGAGAGCGTTGTCCTGGAGCACGGCGGCCGGGGCGCTGGCGTTTGGCCTGGGAACCATCGCGTTCCAGGAACGCCTGCCACAGATGATCAGTGAGGGGGAGTTTGTGGGGTTCGCGGTTGCGGCCAAGAGTCTGGCCGGCGGCTTGTTTCTCGCCGGCGCCGCCGGGTGGCTCGCGGACTACCGCCGGCTGGGCCGTCCGGAATCGTATCTCTTCGCATGCCTGGCCCTTCTGTTCGGCGTGTCCGAGCTGATGTTCGCGTCCTCGACCGCGTGGAACAGCACATGGTGGTTCTGGCACGTTCTGCGCCTTCTGACCTACGTGCTGGTCCTGGGCTTCGTGGGTCGCGGGTATGTGCGCTTGGTGTCCGACCTCAGGAGCGCCCTGGCCCGGAGCCGGCGATCGGAGCGGCGTCTGGCGGCCCAATATGCCGTGACGCGGGTGCTGGCCGAGTCGTCCTCGCTCACGGACGCCAGTCCGAGGTTGTTGCAGGCGATCGGCGAGAATCTGCACTGGGAACTGGGCATCTTATGGATCGTGGACGAGCAGGCCAACATGCTGCGTCGTCTGGACCTCTGGCATCAGCCGCACGTGAAAGCGTCAGAATTTGTGGAGGATACCCGACAGCGGACGTTTGACCGCGGCATCGGACTCTCCGGTCGTGTCTGGGCCAGCGGCGAGCCCGCCTGGATTCCCGATGTCGCCAAGGATCCGAACTTCCCGCGGGCTCCCTATGCGGCGAGGGCGGGGCTGCATGGCGCCTTTGGTTTCCCCATCCAGGCGATGAGTCATGTCCAAGGCGTCCTGGAATTTTTCAGCCACGACATTCGCGAACCGGACCCGGATCTGCTGCAGGCGGTCGCAGAAGTCGGGACGAAGATCGGCCAGTACATCGAGCGCAAACGGGCCGAAGAGGCCCTGCGAGACACCGAGGCAAAGCTGCAGGAAGAGGCCCGGCTGGCCGAGGTCGCCCGCGTGCTCGGCGACATCGGGCACGACGTGAAGAATATGCTGATGCCCCTCGTCAGCGGCGCCGGGCTGCTGCAGGGTGAGCTCGAGGAGTGCTTCGGCCAATTGACCGACCAGGAGAAGGGCAAGATCAGCGCGAGTCGCGAGCTGAGCCGGGAAGTCATCGAGCTGATCCAGAGCAGCTCGCGGCGGCTCCAGGATCGGATGCGGGAGATTGCGGATTCGGTGAAGGGACTGAGTACAGCCCCGAAGTTTGGTCCTTGTCGGGTGGCTGACGTGGTCGCGAGCGTGTCTCAAACGCTCCGCCTGTCCGCCGAGCAGCAGGGCGTGGCCTTACGCACCGAAGGCCTGGAGGCCCTCCCCACCATCCACGCCGACGAAGGCCGGCTCTTCAACGCCTTTTACAACCTCGTGAACAATGCGATTCCTGAAGTGCCGGCGGGCGGCTCCGTCACGGTGCGGGGCCGCGTCGAGTTGGACGGGAAGGCCGTGGTCGTGTCCGTGGCGGATAGCGGCCGCGGCATGGCGCCGGACGTCCGCGAGAGCCTCTTTACCTATCGGGCCGTCAGCCGGAAGGCCGGCGGCACCGGCTTGGGGACCAAGATCGTGAAGGACGTCGTGGATGCGCACGGCGGCCGCATTGAAGTCGAGAGCGAGGTTGGGAAAGGCACTACTTTCCACCTCACCTTGCCGATTGAGGGGCCCGGCGCGCCGGTCCGCGCACGCGCGGCCGCCCCTGCGCAGTAGCACGCTCAGGCTGAACGGGACACGAAGGGGACCTTCACCTCTTGGCCTCCGGCCGGCGGCGGATCTGGAGGAAGTCCTGGTGGCAGGCGAAGCGGGAGCGGCCATCGCCGGTCGCAAAGCGGGCCTGCACGTGGGCCTCCAGGTCAGCCCGGCGAATCGGCTTGGTGTTCGGCAGTAGATTGAGCATGAATTCAGCAACGGCGTAGGCCGACTGGAGGGCAAGCGGCTGGTTGCTCACGGTCGAAAGCTGGGACGGTGTACGAAGAGAGTTCAGCGGCAAGCCGTGGGTGGGAGGGTCCTGTCGCTTACGGATTCACCACCTCGCCTCGACTCACGACGAGATGCTCGTTCCCATTGAGCCCATCCTCTTCCGGATCGATCCAGAGGCGAAGCGGAAGCCCGTTCGCATCCAGGTCCGTCCCGTAGTACAGGGGTTCCCGGAAGATGATGTAGGTCAAGGGCCCCAGGGTGCCGTCGGTGAAGAGAATGGTGAAACGCACCGCTTCCTCTTCCGGCAAGTCCGGTTGCCTGCCGGGAAGGACTCGAACCACATGGTGAAAGGAGACGTGGGTGACGGTCCCGTTGTCACTCTCTCCATAGGCCATCAACATCAGGCCGCTCGGCTGGGGGTCGGCATCTTCGGCCAGCCTCCAGGCGAACGCAGCCTGATCCGGCGACGCTTGGCAGGCCGACGCCCCGGGCGTCCACGCGCTCATCCATAGGAGCAGCAGGCCCAGGCCTAGCCCCCCCGCGAGCGCAACCGGTGAGCGCGTGGGGAGACAGCGCTTACTTAGACGTCTCCCACTCGCGTTTACGAGAGACCCTCTGTCATGAACGTCAAGCCTGCTCACTGCCGCTCTCCTTATAATTCCTTTATCTCCTTATAATTACTTTATCTCTTCTTGTGATTTCGTCCAGTGGCGATTGAACGCACGCAGCCCTGATGAGGCTGCTGCCCCGAAAGGCTGGATATCGTTGAGAGGATGGTTGGGGACGGTTTTCTCGGTGGGTTCGGACTTTCAGGTGGAGCCTCAAGCCTCGCCAGAGGCCCCTCTACAGGCCCTCCATCCTTATGGTCCTTATGGTAACGTTTTGTATTGACGGGGCCGCCTGTCGTGCCCCCGTATCCCTGCCTGCCTTTTCCCCATCGCAGGTTGGCTCAACCGCTCAGTCGTCCTGTGTCCCGCTAGCGGCCTCTGCCGCCCTGAGCAGTTCGCGGTCGGAGTCATACGTAAGCCGGTCCATCGCCTCGCGGACCGGCACCCAGGCTGCTTCCTCGACCTCCTTGTCCGGCCGGCCCACCTGTTCGACCGGGACCATGCGAAACCAGCGGACCGTCTTCTTCACGCGCCGACCTTCGCGCTGAAACCAGTACTGCGAGCGCGGCAGCTCAGCTTCAATGCGACAGCGCCAGCCCGTTTCTTCTTCGACCTCCCGGATCGCGGCCTGGGGACTGGTCTCCTTCTCGTCCAGCTTGCCCTTGGGAAAGGTCCAGACGGTGTGTCCGCGCAGGTCTCGCGTGCGGATCAAGAGCGCCTGTCCCTCGCGCAGCACGACTCCGCCGGCCGAGAACTCGAAGATCGGTTGAGCCATCCCGCTCCCCTTTGGACGTTCTCACCATAGCCGCCCAGCCGGACCAGACGCAAGCGTGCTCGCGGCCGGCGCAGCAGGGAGCTGTCCGCTCCGTGTCCTGCTATACTATCGGCGATCGAAATCAAGACGACCAGCGCAGGGCTTGCACCCATGACGGCAGAGGAGCTTACGGTCAGACAGCGGATTGTGCAGGAAATCACGGGCACGCTTCGTTCATCGCGGCAACTGGCGGAGCTCATCAGGGTCCCGGAGCGAGAAATCGAAGATCACCTGACGCACATCGTCAAGTCGGTCTCGCGGGACCGGACGCGCCGGTTTGTCTTGGACCCGTCAGCGTGTCAACGTTGCGGCTTCGTGTTCCGCGAGCGAAGCCGGCTCCGCCGTCCGAGCCGCTGTCCCCGTTGCCGCAGCGAGAACATCTCCCCGCCCCGGTTTGGAATCGAAGCCCCCTCGTCGCCTCGCGGCTAAGGGACAATAAGCGAGAGGGCCAGGTAGCGCGTGAACCACCGAACGGCGAGGTCGGCCACTTGCTCCAGAGTCCCAGGCTCTTCGAACAGATGGGTGGCGCCCGGGACGATCACGAGCTCCTTCGGGCAGGTCAGGAGCGCCAGCGCCTCCCGGTTCATCCGGATCACGGGCTGGTCGTTGCCTCCGACGATCAGGAGGGTCGGCGCCATCACGTTCGGAAGGTACGGGCCGGCCAGATCCGGTCGGCCGCCACGAGAGACCACGGCGGCGACGGGTGCGGGTGAACGAGCGGCGGCTTGCAGGGCGGCCCCAGCTCCGGTGCTGGCCCCGAAGTAGCCGACACGCAGCGAACCGGTGGCAGGCGTCTGAGCCAGCCACGCCGTGGCTGCCAGCAAGCGATCGGCCAGCAGGTCGATGTCGAAGACCTTGCGCCGGTCTTCGGCCTCCTGCTCTTCGAGGAGATCAATCAGCAGCGTCGCCAGGCCCCCGCCTTGAAGCGTGCGCGCCACCAGGGTATTGCGCGGGCTCAGCCGTCCGCTTCCGCTCCCGTGCGCGAAGAGCACCACACCGGCCGGCTTCTCCGGCAGGCCGAGGATGCCCTCCAGTCTGACCCGGCCGGCGGGAACCTGCACCGGCTGCTCGCCGACAGCTTGATGAGAGTGTCGCCCCAATTGATTCATTAAATCATTTCATTTTCGAGCTCTCCGCCCTCAGCGCTCAGCTCTTGTCCTGTCGCCTCACGCTTCACGGGCTACTAATGGCACTCCGTCGGGCAGAATACAAAGTAGAGAAAAATGACCAGCCCAAGCAGGACCGCGCCTACCAGGAGCCACTGCATCCGTGTCATGGGTCCCCCCTGCCCGTTCTGCGTAGTCCGAAGTCCCTGTCGCCTACGAGGAAGAGGTCAGCAAGACCGGTGCCAAACGCTGAAGGCGAACAGCGAGCAACTAGGAGCAGATAGCGCGGCGGTTAGCCGGGATCTTCTGGCTATATACTATCAGCTATAAGCTATTCGCTCCCGACTTGTGGCCTTCCGCCACATCTGCTCGGGAGCCGACTGTAGCAGGACTCCCCCTCTTCCGGACCCGACACCCAGGAGCCGATAGCTTATAGCATATGGTCACGGGAAACTCCTTTTTCTCCAAGCCATTAGCCATCAGACATTTGCCATAAGCTCTTCCAGGTATGGCATCGCTCTTGCTGATCTCTTACAATACGAGCACTTATCATTTCCTTTGGAGGCCGTATGGGAGTGATCACCGACTTCATGTCGCAGGATCATGATCGATTGGATGGGCTCTTCAGTGAATTTCAGGCCACGAAACGAAGCGATCTCAGCCACGCGAAACAGTGCTTTCGTGAGTTCAACGGAGGGCTGCAACGGCACATTGTCTGGGAGGAGGAAGTTCTCTTCCCTCTCTTTGAACGCCAAACGGGCATGCAGGATCACGGCCCCACGGCCGTGATGCGCGCGGAGCATCGCCGCATCCACCACGCGCTCGATCAGATTCACGAACGCATCGCCAAGGGCGACACCCCGAACGACGCGCTGGAAGAGGAGCTCATCGCTCTGCTTGCCCCTCATAACCAGAAGGAAGAATCCATTCTCTATCCCTGGATTGACCAGTCCCTGTCGGAACAGCAAGCGGAAGCGACACGGCCCAAAATGGTTGGGATGCCGTCGGAACACTTCACTCGCTGTTGTGGATAGGCTATCTCAGGGCGACGTGAGATGTCCCATGACGAACGAAGGCTCTGCGTGCTGTGCGCGTGGCTCGGCCTTGAGTGCTAGTGCAGTTCCAACTTTTTGGGACTACGAATTTGCGTCGTTGTCGATGAAGGTGCGGTATCAGTACGCTCGTCTTGCTTGGCGCAATAAGTTGGAACGGCACTAGGTTTTTAGTTGTGAGTGTTTAACTCAACACTTACGATTCAAAACTCACCACTACGGCGTTCAGTATTCGACTCAACGCCGTGAGAGAGGAACCCATTGCCGAACGGGCTGTTTCAAAAAATTCTGGTGCCAGTAGACTTCTCACCGTGTTCAGAGGAAGCCTTCCGCGTCGCGCTGTCGCTCGCGCGTGTGTTTCGCTCGGAGGTGCTCCTGCTCCACGTGGTGGACACCAAGAGCCTTGATACACTCAACTCGCTGGGGTTGGCCCGCCTGTCGGAGGAGGCTGGACAGAAGAAGCGCCTGCGGCACCAGGCGCGGCTGAATGCCCGCCGCCTGCTGCAGCTCGAGGAGGCAAAGGGCCTGGAGATCCGGCGGCTCCTCGCGGAGGGGACCCCCTTCGTGGAGATCGCCCGAACGGCGCGTACCGAGAAGGTCGGCCTCGTCGTGATAGGCAGTTATGGTGGGCAGACCGGGAGAGTGGAGAAGATTTTCTTCGGCAGCACTGCGGAGAAAGTGGTGCGGACGGCGGGCTGCCCGGTGCTGACCGTGCCGCTGTCCACGAAGCTGGCCGGGAAAGCGTAATGAAATTCGTCTCTCGTCGTTCGTGAAGCGTATCTCGTCAGATTCTTCACGAGATGCGAGATACGAGCGACGCAGCCTGAGGGAGGAGAGACTGTGACGACGGCGCTGGTTCGGCGGGTGTTGCTGGCCACTGATTTTTCGGACTGCGCGACGCTGGCGGAGGAATACGCGGCGCTCCTGGCCACGGCCTTTGGGGCCAGCCTGGATGTCGTCCATGTCCTGGAACTCTACCCCGGCATGGATCCGGATTACGCGGTGAACCAGGTGTACCTGGACCAGCTCCGGAAGGAAACCGACCGGAAACTGGATGATCTG
>JAHRHE010000256.1 GCA_020027965.1 Nitrospirota bacterium
GAAATCACTCTATGATCGGCTGGGCGGGAAGCCGGCCATTACCGCGGTCGTCGATGACTTTGTTGGCCGCGTGGCGGCTGACACCCGCATCAACGGCAAGTTCGCCACCGCAGACATTCCGCGCTTGAAGACTATGCTGGCGGATCAGATTTGCCAAGCATCAGGCGGGCCCTGCACCTATACTGGCCGGGATATGAAAACCGCTCACGCCGGGATGAGGATCACGGGTGACGAGTTCGATGCTTTGGTCGGAGACCTCGTGGCCGCCCTCAACAAGTTCAAGGTGGGCGAACGGGAGAAGAACGAGTTGCTTGCCGCATTGGGCCCCATGAAGAAGGACATCGTCGAAAAGCCTCTGGCAGGCATGCCCTTGACAGCTGAGACTGACTCGCTTCTAGACTCAACAAGAACGCAGGACGAGCGAGCCTCCGTGTCCTTCTAAGAAAATTCTCAAAGCGAGGGGGCGGCCATCCGCGGCCGTCCCCTTTTGCTATTTTTCTGCGCCTCAGCGCCTCTTGCCAAGCCACATGGGCAAGAAGGAGCTGTTCAACTTCTGAGTCAAGACGTGGCGCTGTTACCGACGCTTGATTGCAGTTGCGCTGGCCAGCCGAGGCTGGGTCGTACAGTTGCATATACTGCTGACCTTCCTCCAGACTGTCGAACATGCTGTACGGCGTCCTCGCCGACCTCGTCGTCATCATCCACCTGGCCTTCGTGGTATTCGTGCTGTTCCATCCTTCCGCTGCTCTACCCCGCAGACCTCACGCGGGAGATTCAGGTCGTATTCGGAACGGTGGTACTCGTCGTGAACGTCGCCATCTACGGGTGGCTCTGGCACTCCGCCTTCCGCCACGTTAGGACCTGAAGCGTCGGGAACACGTGCATCCGCCACACTTTATCGTAATACTAAGTCAAGAGTGAGCTGACACGACTTGGATTTGGCCCGCTGTAAGGATTCTGAGCTGAACCGACGACGTAACGCTCAAGTGTGCCGAACTTCCAGCCCAGTGAGGGGGCTATCCTACGTCAACAGACTTGTTGACGTGGAGGGGTCGGGACTGATAGATGGACTGATCTCCATGACCTTATCTTGATAGTGAGGACCCCATGTCCTACGATGGAATTGCTCAAACGGTCAGCGACCGCTATGCCAGAGCGGCGGTCACGGGCGAGCAGATGTGCTGCCCCACCGGCTATGACTTTGAGGATCTCCGCACTTTTATCCCGGATGAAGTCCTGAAGATCTCCTATGGATGTGGCACGCCGGCTGGACTTGACACCGTCCGAGTAGGAGAAACTGTTCTAGATATCGGGGCCGGCGCCGGAATCGACTGCTTTGCGGCAGCGCGCTTGGTCGGTCCGACGGGCAACGTCATTGGCATCGACATGACCGACACGATGCTCGATATTGCGCGGCGCCACGCGCCGGTTGTCGCACGCAATCTCGGCTATGTCTCTTCCAACGTGGAGTTCCGCAAGGGGATGGCAGAAGCCATGCCGGTTGCGGACGATAGTATTGACCTGATTATCTCCAACTGTGTGATCAACCTGGCTCCCGATAAACGCAAGGTCTTCCGCGAAATGCACCGGGTGCTGCGGCCGGGCGGACGCTTCACGATCTCGGATATCGTGTCGGACCAGCCGGTTCCACAGTACCTCGTCCATGACACCAAGAAATGGGGAAACTGCCTTTCCGGGGCGCTCCAAGTGAACGACTATGTGGGAGGCATGATGGAGGCAGGGTTCCTGGGTATCCACCAGGTTAGATTCGCACCGTGGCAAGTGATTGACGGCATCCACTTTCTCTCGATCACGTTGACCGGGTACAAGCTCCCTGAAGCAATGGAGCCCAATGGTGGCCTGTTCGTGACCATGCGGGGCCCTTTCAGCCGCGCGACAGATGAATTGGGACAGAGCTACCGGCGGGGAATCCCTCAGCCCGTCAATGCCCACACAGCTCAGTTACTCGGCACGCCACCCTATCAGTCCCTATTTCTGGTGTCGGAGACGCCGGTCATCCTGGAGTCCTCAGACCCGCAGTGGCTGGCGATCCTGCCTGAGCAGAAGCCGTGCCTGTGGAAAGGGGATTACGCCCTCTTCACAGGCCCATTCGCTGAGGTCGAGGATGACGACTACCACCTGTACCGGCGGGGCATCCCGCTCGAGATCTGCACGAAGACCCTGAAGGTCCTGGAGACAGATGCTTACCGTCCACACTTCGCCATGATCAACCGTGCCACGGGAGAGGTCTCTGGTACGCAGGTGGCCTGCACCCCCAGCGGAGGCTGTTGCTGATGGGACTCAGCCTGTTGGCCCGTAACAACCCGCTTGCCTCGACTGACGAACAGCTTCGGATTCTGGCTAGCACAGAGGCCTGCGCCCCGTTTGAGCAGCGCATGGGCACAGCCGGCTTGGACCCACTCCACGCCACCGGCATCACGGTTTTTCAGATCAACGTCGGCAAGCTCTGTAACCAGACCTGCCGGCACTGTCACGTGGATGCAGGGCCGGACCGCCTGGAGATCATGACGCGCGAGATGGCTGAGTTGTGCATGCAGACGCTGGCACAAACTGACATCCCGACCGTGGACATCACCGGCGGCGCGCCCGAGCTCAATCCAAACTTTCGGTGGCTGGTTGAGCAGGCGCGAGGTCTTGGTCGCCATGTGATGGATCGGTGTAACCTGAGTGTCCTGCTACTGCCGTCGCAGACCGATCTGGCCGAGTTCCTGGCCAAACACCAGGTGGAAGTGATTGCGTCTCTGCCCTACTACCGCCCTTCCCAGACCGATGCGCAG
>JAHRHE010000144.1 GCA_020027965.1 Nitrospirota bacterium
GAGACTACATCGGGTTTCACTACGACACGTCCTATTATAAAGGAGCCCGGTACACCATCCTGATGGGCCTGGTGGACCAGGCCAAGAGCTGTAAGCTGGTCTGCCAGCTCTACAAGGATGATCCCACACGGGCGCCCAAGGAACTGGAGCTGATCACCGAGCCAGGAGACCTGGTGATCTTCAACGGCGATAAGCTCTGGCATGCGGTGACCCCGCTCGGGGAGGGAGAATACCGCGTGGCGCTCACGATGGAGTACGTGACGAATCAGGAGATGAGCCCCTTCAAGCGGCTCTACTCCAACCTGAAGGACGCCTTCGGGTACTTCGGCCTCAAGGCGTTCTTGAAGCGCACCGGATAGAACATCGCAGCGCGCCGGCGTCACGGTCGCCGTGCGATCGAGTGCTCCGGCGGGGCGGTTCGTCTGCTCGCCTCATCCCGCTCAGCCTTTCAGATGCGCCGCCTTCTTCTTGGTGCCATTCTTCGCGACCTTCTTCTGTGGAGCTTTCTCAACCGCACCATTCCGGCATCCATCGAAGCTCGCGATACGCGGTGCTTCCGTCGTCGGCTGAGTGCTGGCGGCCGTCCCCGGGGGCACGTGGCGGTAATACTTTGCAGGAATCTGCTTAGCGATTTCAGCAGCCCCCAGCTGGATCGCCTTTCGTATGGCTTCAACAACGGCCGGGTCTTGCTGTCCACCGAACTGCCCACTGGGCCTGCCAAGCTCCTTGTGATCTGCTTCGCCGTCCACCGTTCCGCTGATGCCGGTGGCCTCAGCACTCACAGTGATGGCGGCGACCAGCGCGCGTGTTTTGCTGTCCACCATCTGTAAGTCCAGTCCCAAGCGAACCGTCTGGGTGCTCCCACTTGCGCCTACCTTGCCGCTGGAATCCTCCCTCTTGAAAATGAAGAGGTCACTCAGGCTGCCTTTCTGGCTACGGACATCGTAGTCCGTAATGGCCACCCGGACGGCCAGGTCTGGAGAGCCGCCCTGTGCCTTCGGTCCGTCCATGACGAGAAACCGGTTGGTGCTCTGGAAGGCGGTCTTCAAGATCGTCTTGAGCCCGGCACCGAGGTTGGCCTTGGTGAACTCCTTGTTTGCGGTCTGATCCTCAAATCCCGAAACGGCCAGTTGCGCTTTTGGTCCGGAATAGGTCTCGATGCCCGGTGAGGTGCTCGTGACGCTTGCCCCGGTCGTTGCGCAACCAGTCAACCCCAACATCAACCAACAGGCCATGAGGCTACCCTTGAGCCGAAACATAAGATCCCTCCTTTCTCTGCACTCGCTCGAAGGCCGAAACCCTCGAGCAGCGCCGACGAGAGATGTCCAATGGCCTGCGGTGCCAATTCAGGATACCGGACACCTTTCCGTCTACGCCACGAATTGATCCTTCAGAATGACGTGGTTGTCCACGGACCTCTGTACCACGATGAGCAGCTCCTCCCAGGACACCGGCTTGACCAGATAGTCCGTCACTCCGTGTTTCATCAACGACACCGCCAGGTCCACGTCCGGGTACCCGGTCAAGACCACCACCGGGACGGTCGGGAACTGCGACCGAAAATAGGCGATTGCCTCGGTCCCGTCGATGTTCGGCATGCGGATGTCGCAGATGATCGTGTCCACCATGAGCGGATTATCGGCCGCCCTGATCGTCCGGATCGCCTCCTCGCCATCCGTGGCCTCCACGACTTCATACCCGGCCTTGACGAGGGACAAGCGGATCGGTTTTCTGACATGCTCCTCGTCATCAACCAGCAGAACGCGTCCCATTCTCCCGTTCACCCCCTGTTGCCTGTGCAATTTCATGAAACTCCTCCTTGTGGTGTTCTCCGGTCGGAAACCGGATCGTGAATGTGGTTCCCTTGCCTTCCTCGCTGTCGACACTGATGGTGCCTCCATACTTGGTGACGATTTTGTATACGAGGCTGAGTCCCAGGCCGGTCCCCCTCCCCGGAGCCTTGGTCGTAAAGAAGGGGTCAAACATCCTGGTCAGGTGAACCTTCGGGATGCCGCCCCCCGTATCCGAGATCTGTACCGCGACTGTGTCCCCCAGCCGTCGCGTGGCCAGCGTCAGCCGTCCGCTGCCTCTCATGGCCTGCACGGCATTGCTGATCAGGTTGAGGAACACCTGGTCGATCTCGCCGCGTCTGGCGCAAACAGGCGGCGCGGCCTGGAACTCCGTCACGACTTCCACGTGGCCGAAGTCGGGCCCCAGACGGATCATCTTGACCGCCTCGGCAAGGCGCTCGCTCAGGCAGACATCGTCTTCTCCTCCGGACGAGGCCGGGCGGGCGTAACTGACGAAGTCGCGCACGACGGTGGCGGTATGCTGTGCGCAGCGAACGATGTCCTGGGCGTATTCCCGGATGATGACCGGATCGTGCTCCTGCAGGATGAGCTCGGCCATCCCCAGGATGCCCTGGACGGGGTTGTTGATCTCGTGCGCCATGCCGGAGACGAGCGTTCCCAGGCTGGCCAGCTTCTCGGCTTGGATCAACTGGTCCTGGAGCAGCTTTTGCTCCGTGATGTCCTGAATGACCAGCCCGGTCTGGCGCCGCCCGCCGGTGCCGAGCGTCACCGGGAACAAGCGATACCAGTACACGCGCTTTTGGATCTCGAACTCGCCCTCGGGCAGGTGCTTCGCTCGATCGGACATCGGGCTCCGCAGGTTCGCCGATAAGGTGAACCGGCGTGATTCGCTGAGCGGCAAGATGTCGAACACCGAGCGTCCGACGAGGGAAGGAGGAGGTGACCCGAAATAATGCTCGGCCAGCGAGTTGGCGTACACCACCTCCTGCTGGTCGTTCACGATCAGAATGGCGCCCGGCAGGCTCGCGAGGATCGTTTTGGTCTTCTGGTACGCGTCACGCAACGCCGCTTGGGCCTGCTTGCGCTCGGTGATGTCCTCCGCGATGCCCGCGATGCGATAGATGGTGCCGGATTCGTCGTGGATCGGAAAGGCCCGATCATGGATCCATCGGATCGTCCCGTCCGGCCGAACGACCCGGTACTCCTCGTCGTAGTCCCCCGCGACCTGTTTGGTCAGCGCCGCGTCCAGGACCCGTGCCCGATCGCCCGTGTGGATCGCGTCGAGCCAGGAGCGCGGCGACTCATACAGGCTGTCGGTGGCACGGCCCCAGATCTCCTCGTACGCGGGGCTCACGTAGAGCATCCGGTCTTTCTGGGGATCGGTCATCCAGAATACCTCCCGGATGTTTTCCGCCAATTGCCGGAATCGGTCCTGGCTCTCGCGGAGCGCCTCCTCGGCTCGCTTGCGCTCGGTGATATCGCGGATGATGCCGCTGTAAAAGGTGCCTCCCTTGGTCTTCCACGTGGCCAGGGAGAGTTCCAACGGGAACTCAGCGCCGTCTCTCCGCAGGCCGTGCAGTTCGACCGTCTTGCCGATCACCCGAGACTCGCCCGTCGCGCTCACCCGCTCCAAGCCCCGCTGGTGCGCCTCTCGGTAGCGAAGCGGCATGAGCATCGTAAGCGGCTTGCCGATGACCTCGTCCGCCGAATAGGCAAACAGTGATTGGGCGGCATTGTTCCAGGAAACAATGTGTCCTTTATCATCGGCCACGACGATGGCGTCCGTGGCGGATTCCACCAAAGAGCGAAACCGTTCTTCGCTCTCGCTCAAGGCGCTCTCCACGCGTTCAGCCTTGACCGCGAGGCGCTTCACCGCCACCGCTCGGCGGAGCGTCGCCTTGACCACGTCCGGGTTGTAGGGCTTGGTCAGGCAGGCAAACGCGCCCTTGACGAGCGACCGGACCGTATTCTCCGTGGTCGGGAACCCGGTGAGGACAATAACAGGCAGCGTCGGATCCAGCTCGGTGAGGGCTTTGAGGACCGCCTGACCGTCGAGATCCGGCAGGCGCAAGTCCAGCAAGACCGCACCGTACATGACGTGCTTCGCCTGCTGAATGGCCTCGGCCCCTTGGCCCACGGCGTGGACGCGGTAGCCTTCGTGCTCCAGCAGATCACCCAAGGCCTCGCAGAGATCCAGGTCGTCGTCCACGATCAGGACCTGGGTGGGCGTTCCGCCAAGAGCGGAGGGACCCGCTGTCGCGACTTTCCTCTGACCACGCTTTCCCATGGTTCATTCCTTTCCGACTCACCTATTGAGCAACCCCTATGCCGTCTCGGAAGGCCGTTCGACCGAGAGGATCGCATTCTGCAACTTGTTGAATTACCTCAGCACTTAACTGTGATTTGGTTGGCAAACTAAAGAGACGGCGCGGGTAGGCTGGTATTAGAGTATCGAATTCGATACGTAGGTAAACGCGTCGGATACAGAGAGCTAAGGAGAGGGAACGCGAGGGAGAATTGGTAGTGTTACAACGACCGCGGGTCTCCGGCTGCTGATGCGCTCACGCCTAGCACGCGAACGCTCGTGCGGTAGTTCGAAGTGAGCCGGCGAGTCGGCTAGAAATTGACACGGAGGTTGATAGAGCCCACTTGGAAGGTTGTTTGGTATGTGCCATTGATGACGTTATTGGGCACCGAGAACACAGTAGTATTCCCGGTGACGGTACGGGTTTCATACAAGAGAGCCTGATAAGCCAGATCCAGGCCGATTCCCTTGGGGAGGAGCGGGCTTCCGCCGGAACTGCCGCAGGGAATCACCCCGAAGAAGTGCCCCTTTTCTTTGCACAGGAGTCCCAACCCGACCGAAATCGAATAGTTGTCCGCATCCGGCACGCCCGGAGAGAACGTCGCATCGGGCACGGCGTTTTGTGAGAACCAAAAGCCTCCGCGCAGCGCAACTTCCCAGTGCGGAAGGCGTGTAACCTGCAGCCACTTATGCTCCGTGCCAATCATAATCGTGATGCTATCGTTCCAGTTCCGCGGGACCTGGATGGTGCTCAGCAACGGTGGGATACCGGCACCGGAGAGATGGACGTCCGTGTTGCGGAGCGAATGCCATCCCGTGTAGTCCACGTCCAGCTCCAGTTTCCATTCCCGTTCTTTATCACGAACGGGCCACAGCGCAATACCGCCCGTATAGACTGGCGGCAAGACCAACGTCGTGTGGGCATCGCCCGCCACACGACCGTTGGCTAAGAATTGCCCATCTAAATGCAGGGTGGCCTGGCTCCGGTATACGAAGCCGATATTGGCGAGCGGCTTGCCGTCGGCGTTGCGAAAGGGCGTGTACATGAAGCTGGCGTTAAATCCGAGCGCGGTATCTCTTCCGTTGACTTCCTGGGGCGCCGGAAAGCCAAAGCCGGGTAGGACGTTCGAGTTTAGTTTCGTTTCCGCCTGACCCTCGCCCCAAAAGTTAAAGAAGGTATAGATGTCCATGCCGAGCCCGACCGAGAACTGGTCGTTGAACTTGTAGGCCAGCGTCGGCTTGATGTCGAACAACTCAAGGGTCTGGCGGGTCAGGGCGGTATTGAATGGTCCGTTGTTGGGCCAGCGGTACATCGTGCCGAACGGGGACACCACGCCGACGCCGACCGACAGATCCCCCAGCGCCTTCAGGCCCAGGTCTTTGAGATTCGCAGTGATGTAAAAGTTAGTGGGCGGCGGCCAGGCCACGCTGTTGTTAAGGTCCCCGCGCGCGGTGACGCCGTTTGGGGCCGTGTAGGACGTGTGGCCGCCGATCAGGACCGTGCCGAAGTAGAGTTGCACGCCGTGCAACTGCGTCATGCCGGCGGGGTTGTAATAGATGGCGGAGGGATCGTCGGCCTGTGCGGTGAAGGCCGCGCTCTGTCCCGTCGCGGCCGCGCCCTGGTCCAGAATGCGGAAGCCGGAGGCGTCGCTGGTGGCGGGTGCGGCTAGAAGCGTCAGCATGATCCCGGTGGCTGCGATCAGGAGTCCGGCTGCTGCGAGATGGGTAGGCGCTGGGTGTTTCCGGCTCAGATGCTCGACTAGCGAAGCAGTCACTCGGCAACGAGTCCGCATCACGTCCTCCATGACATGACGGAAGGACCGCACATCCGGTCGCCTTCCGGATCACCGGCAATCCCTCTCTACCGAATACGGCCCTAAGAAGTGCCACTATGCCGAGTTTGCCGCATCCTGTCAACGAATTCCCTGCCTCGAGGCCACGGTGCTACGCGGCCCTCTTGAATTCGGGTGCCGTGGCTGCAGCTCTTTCGGGTAGGTCATGTGTCTCCTTCGGTACGGTCATCCCTATTCATTTCGCGAACAGGCTCGATGCGTTTTTCTCCTCCCACCCGTACCAAACCAGCTTGTGAGCCGCCTTGAACAGATCCTCCTGCTGCCACGGCCTGATGTTGAACTCCGTCGGCATCTGGGTCAGCTCCTGTCCAAACTTGTCAGTCGGCTGAACATGGCGCAGGGCGATGTGCCAGAACCGGCAGTGTTCCTGTGACGGTTTCGGCAAGTCAAAGTCACTGACCGCCTTCTTATCGAGCTTCTCTTCCGTCATGCCGACGCGGGCCAAGGTGTCCTGCCGTTTGGACAGCAGGATGAAGTCGACGGCCTCCGAGGCATTGCGATCGATGAGGTAATCCTCAGGGAACGCACGTGTCTCCATCTTGGCGGCGATGGAGTTGTAAAACGCAGGTGTGGCGTCGATGGAGATCAGCACGCAGCCTTTTGGAAACGAGTAGGTCTTCTGCTGCACGGAGGTCTGCAACACGTCCAGCAAAGTCTCGAGCCCCAGGTTGTCGGTGA
>JAHRHE010000049.1 GCA_020027965.1 Nitrospirota bacterium
CACTCACTCATCCTCTCCCCCCTCCTGCGTGAAGGAAGTTACTCGGGCTTCGAGTGGCCCTAAAGCCTGGTGGCTTGGCTGACCCCTAGTGCGCGCGTCCGGGTCTCGTGAAGCGCACCTCGTGAAGTGTGAAGCGTCCCTCATCCGAAACGAGATGCGAGATACGAGCGACGAACGACGCCGGGAAATGTGCGCGACGCGCGAGGAGCGGGGTAGGCGGGTCGCTCACTTGCCAGCCGGCCCCATCACCGGCCCTCAAACGCCTCCATCGCCTCCTTCTCGATCACGTCCCCCATCCCCGTGTAGCGCGGCGAAAAATGGAACACCACCAGGTTGCGTACTCCGGCTTTGCGCGCGAGCAGGCCGGCCTGGCGCGCTGTCAGGTGATACCGCTCGCGGGCCTTGTCCGCGTCGTGCTCGAGGTAGGGCGCCTCGCAGTAGAACTGGTCCGCTCCGCGGACCAGCTCCACGATCTTCGCCTCGTTCTCGTCATCGTACCGGGTATCCACCACATAGGCGATCTTCTGACCGCGCGTGATCGTGACGAAGCGGTCGCGCACCTCGCCCAGCGTGAACGCTCGCTCCTCCCGACGATGCTCGAAGTACAGCGTGGCGGTAAACCGAAAGTCGTCAGGCCGGCCCTGCCAGAGGTACTGCTTCAGCTCCTTCAACCACGAGCCGACCGGGAGGCCTGCCGCGTGCAGTCGTTCTCTGTTCACGTTGATGTGAAACTGCTCCTGGAGGGCGTACGCAAAGGAAGGAATGCGGTGGTTCAGCGCGATCGCCTGGACCGTAAACATCGGATCCGCCAGCACGCTGAAGGGGGCCGACGGGCATTCGGCTCCCACACGAGGCTGTGGCGGCATCTCACGCGGCTGAAATCCGTCGGTGGCGAGAAAGGTGGCCGTCCGGATTTCCTGTGGGTAAATTTCTTTCACTTCGATGGCGAGCGGATAGCCGTCCACGAGGTTCCACGTGTAGCCTCGTAGCTTACCGCTGACGTTCGCAATCAGACCAGGTGGACCGAACAAGCGCAGCGTCTTTCCTCGACCCAGCGCGACGCGGAGGATCCGGTCGAACCCGATGAAGTGGTCCATATGGGTGTGGGACACAAAGAGATCACCGGCTCGCAGCAGCCGCGTGGGCGAGAGGGCGTCATTCTGGCCGAGATCGAACAGCAGCGCCCGGCGAGCCCATTTAATCTCGACGTACACCCCGGGATCGCCGAAGCGGTCATTGACGAGGTAGCTGGAGAATGAGGGAGTCATGGAAGAATGTTGTGATTCGCTGATCTGGTGATTTGGTGAATGATAAATGGGGACGTGGTCCCTTGTCTTCAAACTTTAACGGTCGAACAATCACCAGATCACCAAATCATCACATGAATCAATTCCCCAGAACCACCGTGAGCGTCGAATACAGGATCATCACTTCCACGGCATGGGCCGTGATGGGGGCGTAGAGATTTCTCAAGCGCAGCCAGAGGGTGCCCCACACGAGGCCATCCCAAACTGCGATCCAGTGGAGGTGTTTAAAAGTGGCCACCATGAAGGGGTCGAAGGCAAAGGCCAGAGCGGCGCCCGTGATCGCCACGGTGGGGGCCAAGACCGGCCCGGCTCCGATGCGCACAGACAGTGCCCACAGCCGTCCCAGGAGGAACCCGCGGAAATTGAGCTCCACTGCCACGGCGATCAATAGAATTGACCACGGGATCATAATGGTTGCGGGGACCCGAGCGTGCGGCGTCTCCCGCAGGAACGAGATGTCGCCGCCCAGGAGCGGAACCAGCCAGAGGATCACCGAGACGTTCACGCCGCCGAGGATCAGCCCGGTGACGGCGCCCCATCGAAGGCCTTGCCGGAGCTGATGAACCTTCAGTCCCAACCGTCTTGGGAGCTCGCCATTGCGGACCGCCCAACCCGCGAGTCCGAGATAGGCCAGCATCTGGGGGAGGAACTGGACCGCCAGGATGCTCTGCAACGACGAGGGCAGGCTGTAGTAGAGACCGGTCGCGATGAGGGGTGGCAGCGCGAAACCGGTCAGTTGCTCGGAGTCCTCACCAATGGCCTGGCCGCGAGGCGAGACACCGGGCGCGTCACGCGTAAGGCCGGCGGGTTCCATCCGCTTCGGACGGGGCGCTCTCGAGGCGACGCTACTGGAGTTCGAGGTGATACCGTTCGAGCGTCGTCGCCTTCTGCCGGGCCAGGTTCGAGAGCGACTTGTTGTAGTCCACGATGGCACGGAACTCGTTGCCACGGGCAATCGCCAGGTCACGCTGGAAGTCCAGGACGAAGCGAGTGGTGCTGAGCCCGACGTTCAGCCGCTCCTGTTCGGCCTGGAGCTGCTTTTCAGACATGATGCGCGCGGACCTCGTCGTTTCGATCCGCTTGAAGTCCGTCTGCACCCGTCGCACGGCCTCCCTGACGCCGACTATAACCTGCTGCCGAAGGCTTTGCAACGAGGCCTGGGCGTTCCTGGCTTCAAGCTGGCGTTTGTTGTACTGGCTGAAGGCGGATCGGTTGCCGAGCGGATAGCTCAGTACTAGCCCGGCTCCGTAGTTGTAGAAATCGCCGCTGAAGTTGTTGTTGATCATGCCCCCCCAATTATCGCCTAGGCCGGTCAGCCCGGAGGTGCCTTGGAACGAGAGGTTGGGGAGGAGCTGGTTCTTGGCGAACTTTATGTTGAGTTCGCTGGTCTCGATGTTCTTGTTCGCCTGCAACAGCTCCGGCCGCAGCTGAAGCGCGGCGTCAATGGTTTCTTCCAGGCTGATGGCCTCCAGAGTCTGGAGCGGCTGATCCACGAGGGCAAGTTTCACATCCTGCCGCAGCTCCTCTTCAGAAGGGCTCAGCAATCGGCGCAGCTGGTCTTCCTGATCACGGATCGCCTTTTCGGCGAGCAAGACTTGCTCGACCCGGGAGGCCACGGCGGACTCGGCCTGGAGCACCTCGACGATCGCCATGACGCCTGCTTTCGCCTTGGCCCGGTTGGTGGCCAGCAATTCCTCCGCGGCCTTGAGCGCGGCCTGAGCCACTTTTAGATTGTCGTTGGCGAACTGGACCTCCCAGTAGGTCTGCTCAACCGTGGTGATCACCGTGAGCACGCGGTCGAAGAACACGTGCTCCTCGACCTTGGCGTTGTTCTGGGCGATCCGGATGAAGCTCCGGTTGACTTCCGTCCCAAAGTTGCGCAGGAGGGGCTGGGTCAGCGTAAAGACCAAGCCCGACTGATACCCGGGATTGAACAGGAATTGGGGATTCCCTGCGACGAAGACCCGTGAAGGACTGAAGTTCAGATCATAGTTGGCTCCGGTGAGAAGGTTTTGCGTTACGTCAAGCGTCACCTGGGTAGCGTTCTGATCGAAGCCTTCCGGTTCTCCAGTACCGACAACGTTCCCACCAAACCCGAGGACCGGCCGGTTCAACGGCGACACCGACCGATTGTATTGGCCGTTGAGGCTCAACAGCGGGTCGAACTTGGCCTGTTCAAAAATGATATCCGTCAGCCGGATTTCCTTGGTCTGCCGGCTCAACGAGACATCCAGGTTGTATTGCAGAGCCCGGAGCACCGCGTCAGCGAGTGAGATCGCCTCCCGGCGTTCTCCCACGGGCTTCTCGGGCTGGTTCGCGGACCAAGTGCTTGTCTCTGGGAAGACCATCGTCAGCAACAACAGCGCTCCGCTCAACGCAAGCGATCGAGCAATCCGGTAGTGCGTAGGCATAGCGTTCCCCCCTTGCTATGTGGCCCGATTTTGGGGATAATGATACCGTGTTGTGGTCTGGCTGTCACCGACTAACTTGCGCTCGTCGAGTGGGTGGGCCTGTGATCAAGGGAATCACCCTGGCCGCGGTCCTCTTGCTGCTCATACAGGCGAATGCCTGGGCCCAAACCGTGTCAGGTGTGCGCGGTATCAGCGGCGGAGTCGGAGCCCTGCACAGTCTCACCGGCCCGACGGGCGGTCTCTACACCGATGGTCAAGGCACCCAGGGTTACCTGTACAATGCCGGAACGTTTCAATCGTTCAACTTCCGAATCCCTAACGGGCCCGCCTGGAGCGGGAGTATCATGACGCTAGGTCCTCGCTTGAGCGTGGGCCTGATCGCGGGTGGAAACCAAGCCTTCTTCTCCGCTGCCACAGGCACAACCCAACTGGTTGGTTCGCCGACTGTGATCCCCTCTCCCCCCCGGGAACTCCCGCCCCTTCCGGAGATCGACTCCTCCCTTCTGGACGAGATCCCCTGACTCAAGGGAATGCAAAATTCAAAATGTAGAAGGCAAAATTAGGAGAGCGTGTCGCTCATTTTGCCTTGGCGCCTACGGCGCGTTCGCCAACTGCCATGTGAGCGCCAGCGCATAGCGCGCAACTGCCTCAAGAATCTCTGGTTTGACCGTCTCGACGGTATCGGATGGTTGATGGAAGTGCGGATGCGGGCCGCCGCTCACGATCGTGACGGTCGGTACCCCGGCTTCCTTGAATGGCACGTGGTCGCCTCCGGGAAAGAAGCCGAAGAGATCGAGTTTGTCGGCCAGCCCGGCGAGCCCGCCGGCCTCCTCGGCCACGGTCTTGGCGAGTCCGGTGATGCCGACGGTGAGCCTGCCGTTTCCAACTCCCGCATGGTCCACGTTGACCATCGCCACCGCGGTGTTCAGCGGCCGCGGCGGCCGGCTCACATAGAGCCGGGACCCGACGAGGTTCTGCTCCTCGCCGCTGAACGAAACGAACACGATCGAGCGTTTCGGTTTCATCCCGCTGAGGGCCCGAGCGACCTCCAGGAGAACGGCCGTGCCCGACGCGTTGTCATCAGCCCCCGGAAATAGCAGCCCCCCTTGCCGGCCGAAGTGATCCCGGTGCGCGCCCATCACCACCGTTTCATTCTTAGCTGAAGGGTCATGGCCCAGGATCAGCCCCAGGACATTCATCAAGCGGCCCGCTGCTTGTGTGCTTGCCCAGCTCAGGCGAGCGAGCATGCCCGTGGCGGTGGACCGGGGCGAAAGCGACAGTTGCAGTTGCTCCTGGGTCTCTCGCAACGAGAGTCCATGAGTCGCCAGGATGATGTCGGCCAGCGCCGTGCTGATCCACGCGCCAGGCAGTTGGCGCTCGCCCTCCGCTCTTCCATAAGAAGCCATCGGCCCGCTGCCGTGGCCTCGCCTGGATTCGTACTCGCTGAGAATCGGCCCAGTCACCGTCAGAAATGCGACGGCGCCTTTCTCGCGCGCCACGCGCTCCTTGTCGGCGTGGGTGACCGGCCCGGGATACCGTTCCGGTTTGCCTCGGAAGAACACGACGATTCGGTTCTGTACATTCATCCCGTCATATTCGTCAAACCCGCGCGCTGGGTCGGAGATCCCGTAGCCCACAAAGACCACCGGGGCGGTGACGTTGACCGACGGGGAATCCAGGACCGGTAGGTAATCTATTCCAATCTGGGCGGGCAGCGACGTCGACCCGGCGCTGAACTCGAGGTGTGTACTTCCACTGATCTGCGTAGTCGTCACCGCGGTCGACATGCCCCATGCCGGGCCGCCCGGACTCAATCCCTCCGTTCCGGCCGGGTGGAGGCCGAGCGCCCGAAACCGGTCCCCGACGAATCGTGCGGACTGGACATCATCCACGGTACCCGTTTGGCGCCCGTTGAACTCGGAACGACTGAGGCGCGCCACATCGGCCAGCATGCGACTCCCCGATACCCCTTCGAGCGCTTTGTTCAGCGCGCTCTGAGCCCGAGCCGGCTCGGCCAGGGCCGAGACCGGCCATGCGGTCAGGAGGAACCCCAGGAGGACAGCACCCATTGCGCTCATACCGTGCCTGCACGTGCCCGTTGCCTCACTGCACGTCGGGAGAGTACCATGTTCACGGTACGGCCTCAACGTCAGAACGTCAGCGGCTCGGCACAGCGGCAGCGGCCGGACAGCGGAAGCTCCGGAGCCGCTGCGGACACACTGATGGGCTGCGGCAGCCTACCAATCACCTTTCGGACGTGACGGAGAGTATTGATGAGTGACAAGGGACCCTATGACGATCTCTACACCGAGTTTTTCAAGAACCGCGAGACGCACAGGGGCTACGATTTCCAACAGGCTCCTGCTGGCAGCGCGGCGCCCCCCATGGTGGCCTTCATGGACAAGCTCCGGTGGTGGTCCTGGGATCGCTGGAGGCGCCGGAAGCAAGTTGGAGAGGAACGAGACCGTCGCCTCCAGGAGATCTTGCGGTTGGGGCAGGACAAGAAGCCCCTACGAAAGTGGTAGGCGCCCCGCGCGAGTCTGGGCCTGCGCCCGTCGGCATGTTTTGACCGGGGCGGTTCCGAGCGAGGCGTGGTCTCAGCGGAAAGCGGCAGGTGATCCGGGAGAGGGCGCGTCCCACGGGTCAAGAGCCTGTCTTGGCAGGCTCGGGGCGGGTGGGTCAGAAGAGCCGGCCGGGGTGGGCGGGTGATAAGGATGAAGTCGGTTCCTAGCGCTTCGGCCTGTCCTGAACAGGCATGATCGCGAGCGAAAGCGAATCCACGGCCTTTCCCTCCTGTTCGATCTGGGCTGCCAGATGCACACAGCCTTCGATGGCCGCGTTGAGACGCTGGGCGATCTGGAGGACCATCTGCCGCAGGAGTTCCGGCATCTGATCGACTTCCGAGGCCAATTGCTTCACGTCGACCGGGCGCCCGCTCAGGCTCTGCACACTCTGCAGGCATGTCGTGAGCTGCCCGTAGACGCTATCCAGGCTGGCCAGATTCCGTACGATGCCGTTCAGCTTCTCCCGCAGCTCATCCGGGAGCCGGTCAAACGCCCGAACGAAGTTTTCTCGGGGAACCACTCCCACCTCCACGTCGCCGTCCGCAATCACTGTCGCGGTTCTCTTGACCTCTCCCAGAAACGCCATCTCGCCGAAGATATCTCCTTTTTTCAGTCGGCCGATCAGCACCGGCTGCCCCTCGACGTTTTTCCACACCGTGGCCGTTCCATCCTGCAGCACGTAGGCGTGAAGGGCCCAGGTGCCCTCTTCGAGGATCACCGTCCCATCCTTGATTCGCTCGGTACTTGAGATAATCGAATCCACGGGACACCTCTCTCCGGGTGGACCTGTTGGACGTGCGCGTTCTCCGAGGCCTCGGGCCCGGCCAGGGTTCCGGCTGGCCGGGCCCTGGTCAGGTGAAGATTCGCATAATTGCTTGGGTATACAGATCTTTCAGATATAATACTTCTTATGGATTCTCAACTGTTTTCAGGGAAATATACCGTCGAAGGCGAGATCGCCCGCGGCGGCATGGGGGTCATCTACAAGGCGGTCCATGGGACCCTCAACCGTTCCGTGGCGATCAAGGTGCTCCATGCGCAGTACGCCAGCGATCCGGCCTTTCTGAAGCGATTTCTCCAGGAAGCGCGGGCTATGGCCCGTGTCGAGCACGAAAACATCATCCAGGTCTTTGACGTGCATGAGGACGGGGGTACCTATTCCATCGTGATGGAATACTTCCCCGGCAAGGACCTCAAGCACCTCATGACGGAACGGGGCAGGATCTCCCCCCAGGAGACGCTGTCCATCGGCCGCCAGGCTGCCAGCGCCCTGGCCTACGCGCACGAACAGGGTGTGATCCACCGGGACATCAAGCCCAGGAACATCATGGTGGACAATCAAGGGATTGTCAAGATTGCCGACTTTGGAATCGCAGCCGCAACCGGGGAAAGCTCGATCACGGCGATCGGTCAGATCGTCGGGACCCCTGAATACATGTCTCCGGAGCAGGCGTGCGGCGAGAATCGGGACGGGCGCAGCGACCTCTATTCGTTGGGCATGGTCATGTATGAGATGTTGGCCGGCCATACAGCGTATGAGGGGGTCTCCCGAATGGCGATCGTCGGCAAACTCCAGAATGAGCACGAGGACGTGCCGCTGAAGTTCCCGGAGGACGTGCCGGGACCTCTCCAGGATCTGGTCAGATCTTTGCTGCGGAGGCGCCCTGAGCATCGAATTGCGAATGCCCGCACTCTGATGCACCGGATCGAAGACCTGCAGAAGGGGTTTCCGAATTCGGAGTTAGAAGTCCTGGAGACGCTGACCGGGATCTCCAGGAAGAACGGGTCCGCCGTGGGTGCCGGGGAGTCAGACGGGGTGCCGGGACTGTCAGAGGACCCCTGGTGTTCTTCTCATGCTCCTCACCCGGAGTCGGCAGAGGCTCTGCACTTAGCCCCGCTGTCGGGTTCCCTCTCCTCCGGGAAACCGAGCTCCAGCTCGACCACGACCCGGGCGGCCGGCAGCACGCTTCGGACGGCTCGGGCGGTGTCCCCGATCGCCGTCGCGGCTGGATTGGCGGTGGCGGTGATGGTCACCGCTGTGGGACTCTCCTATCTCTCCTCCAATCGGCAACAGCTGGCGACGTCGCCGGTGCAAGACCGTACGACCCAGGCGGAGAAACGTCTGCTGGCTGAGATCCGGGACCTGCAGGTCTCCGCGCGTACTGCGCAGGAGAAGGTGGCTCAGGCCCGGTCGGCAGCGGAGGCGGTCGGAGCCAAGCGGCAGGCCACGCGGACGTACCAGCAGGCGGTGGGACTGGAGACCAAAGCGGCAGAGGCGCTTCAGCAAGGGAGCAAGCTCCTCAGCGAGCGCCGATTCGGAGAGGCGAGGGCAAGCTTTCAGGCCGGGCTCTCCCAACTCAGCCAGGCGCGCGGTGGATTCGTAGAGGCCCGTGAGTCGACCCTGGTAGGCATGGGGGAATTACGAACTCAGGCTACCGAGGGAGCCACGCGGAAGGGACCGCAGCAGGAGACACTCAAGCGAGCGACCGGATCGATGCGCGCCGCGCGGGGCGTTGCGATCCCAAGAACCTCGGTGCAGGCAGCCATGAATCCTCTGGTCGAGGTCCGGGAGGTGCTCAACTCGGCGCGTGTGTTGCAGGAGCGGGTGGCGCAGGCGCGAACGGGGGCCGAGGCGTCGGGTGCTCGGCAGCAGCGTCTCCGAAACTACCAGCAATCGGTCGAGCTTGAGGCCCAGGGGCTGCAAGCGGTGCAGATGGGAGAAAGTTTCATCAACCAGAACCGCTACCAGGAAGCCAAGACCGCCCTCCAAAGCGCCTTCTCCCTGTTGACCCAGGCTCGTGTGGGATATGACGCGGCCTGGGCTACGACCGTGGCGAGGGTCGCAGAAGCCGATCAGAAGGCGGCAGTGACGGCTCCCATTCTAAAGCCATCAGTACTGGAGAAGCCGAACCCCGCGAGAGAGCAGATTCGCGGCGCTCAGCCGGTTCAGCCTGCCGCCAGACAGGCCACCGCCGCGGCGTCCCCCGCCGCCACTGCTCGGCCGGATATCGAAGTGGTGCGCGAAATCCTGGTCAACTTGAAGCGGGCCTACGAATCCCACGACCTGCCACAGCTCAAGCGGACGACTGAGATGTCGGGCGAAACCGCCAGAACGCTGGAGCAGATCTTTCAGGCTTACGGCACCATCAAGGTGTCCTATGTGGTCTGGTCCATGACGAAACACAATGCTTCCGCCGTTATCTCGATCAACGAGTTGGTCGATCGTCAGGGGCGCCGACTGCGCCCCGAGCAGATCGAGGAGAAGTGGAAACCGACGAAGGTGATGATGCGGAAAAAGGACGACAAGTGGGACAAGATCAGTTGGTGAGCCCCCGCCTCTAATGGCTCAGGACCGGGCTGTGAGTAAGAGCCCGGCCAAGGCCAGCATCCCTCCTGCCACTGACATCAGAAAACCGATCCCTCCCAGCACGAACCACGGCTTGATGCGCGCGAGTTCCTCCGGGGCCAGCCTCGGATGAAAATCGGTCGGCGAGACCCACCACCGGTCAGGGACCGGCATCGTGCCGCGGGCCAGGATTCGATACAGCAGCACGTGATACCACACACCGGCCGGCATCCCGGTGGCGAGTCCCGCAAACAGCGCCATCAGCCCCCATGCCGTCATGAGTTCCGGAGTCAGCATGGTGGCGATGAGGCCGACCAGCCCAACGGCTACAATCGCGCACAGTACCAGGATGGTCTCGATCACGGGCGGCATTCTAGTCGATTCCCCGCCAGAAATCTTGGGCAGTAGATATTTGTGAGGATTCCGGGCTAGACTTGCCACGTGAACGACGGCAGCGAACGGGACCTGGTGGATGATCTGGCAGAGCGGTACGGCATCGCCCCAGAGTATTACGATATCTGGGGCCAACGGCATGTCGCGTCTGCGGAGAGCAAGCGCGCGATCCTCAGAGCGATGGGCCTTCGCGTGGGCACGGCCGAGGACCTGCGCCGCGAACTGGCAGCCTGCGTGGATGCGCCCTGGCGCCGGGCATGCGACCCTGTGATGGTCCAGCGGACCGATGTCGGCCCGCGAAGCTGGTCCTTCCGCATGCCTGCCGAAGAGAGCGAAACGCAGCAAGTGCGGATTTCCTGGGAGGTCCGTGACGAGGGGGGGGCGCTCCGGCAGTCCGGCGAGGCAGGTCCCGGTCCGATCCCAGCGGAGGTCAGGACGGTCGATGGCCGGCGGCACGTCCGTTTCGAACTGCCCGTGCCGGTCGAGCTCCCACATGGGTACTACAGCCTGACCGCCCGCGGCATCACGCCGTCGCAGCTGGTAGAGGGCGTCCTGTGCCTCATCCTCACACCCGGTCAGTGCTACGTGCCCACCGAGATCAGCGAGGGCAGGCGGATCTGGGGACTGGCGCTTCAAGTCTATGCACTCCGCTCCGCAAGGAACTGGGGCGTTGGCGATTTCAGTGATCTGGGCAGATTCGTGGAGTGGGCTGCAAAGGACCTGGGCGCGGGGATCGTCGGAGTGAATCCGCTCCATGCGCTGAAGAACACCCGGCCCTCTTGTATCAGCCCCTATTCTCCCGACAGCCGACTGTATCTCAACGTCATTTACTTAGATGTGGAGCGGATCCCAGAATATGCAGAATCGGCAGCCGCCCAGCGTCTGATGGGGAACAGCGCTGTGTCTTCCAGGCTGGAGGCGCTGAGAAAAGGGGAGATGGTGGACTATGACCAAGTCTATACGCTCAAACGGGCGGTCCTGGAGGCGCTGTTTGCCACGTTCCTGGAATGGCATCTGGCCAACCCGTCGAGAGGGCGGCGCGCTAGTACAGAGCGGGGACTGGCGTTCGAGCGGTTTGTCCGCGGGGAGGGCGACTTGCTCGAAACGTTCGCCGTCTTCCAGGCTCTGTCCGAGGAACTGCGACGCGAGTATCCGGACACCTCGGCGTGGCAGGAGTGGCCGGAACAGTACCGCCATCCGCAGTCGGAGGCCGTCGCCGCATTTCGGAAGTCCCATGAGAAGGCGGTCCAGTTCCACCAATATCTCCAGTGGGTCGCCGCGCAACAGCTTGGTGAGGTCGCCCAGCGCGCTCGCGCGCTCGGGATGCCCATCGGGCTGTATTATGATCTGGCGGTAGGCTGTGACCGTTCAGGCAGCGAGGCCTGGGGCTTTCAGAACGTGCTGGCGCTGGACGCCAATAGCGGGGCTCCACCCGATCCATTTGCGCCGGCTGGGCAAGACTGGGGACTGCCGCCCATCAATCCCATAAGCTTGCGGGCGGACGGCTACCGCATCTTCATCGCGGTGCTCCGGAACACTCTGCGATACGGCGGCGCCCTCAGGCTCGACCACGTCATGGCGCTGTTTCGCCTCTTCTGGATCCCGCGCGGGCAGCCGGCCTCCACGGGGGCCTACGTTCGGTATCCAGCCGAGGACCTGCTGGGGATTCTGGCCCTGGAGAGCGTGCGTCATCAGACCATGGTGGTGGGTGAGGATCTGGGGACCGTGCCGGATGAAGTGCGCGCGGGTCTCGCCGCCGCCCGGGTCCTGTCTTATCGAGTACTGTATTTCGAGCGTGGCCGCGCGGGCGAGTGGAAGGCGCCCGGGGCCTATCCGGCCCAAGCGGTGGCCGTCGTCGGGACGCATGATCTCCCCACCTTGGCCGGTTTCTGGGCGGCAGAGGACATCGAAGTCCGCTCCAGGCTGGGGTGCTATCAGCACGAGGAAGCCCGCCTGCAGGCACTGGCGGATCGGCAGCGGGACAAGACGGCCCTGCTGGCGGCCTTGCGAGTGGAGGGGTTGCTGCCGGATGGCCTGCCGGAGGACCCGGCCGCCGAGCGGGAGCTCCCCGTGGAGCTCTTCCTGGCCGTCCACGCCTTTCTAGGTCGCAGTACTTCGTGGATCGTGCTCGCGTCCCTTGAAGACGTGCAAGGAGAGATGGCGCAAATCAACGTGCCCGGAACAGTGGATGAACATCCGAACTGGGCGCGCAAGGCCGCTGTTCCGCTCGAAGCTCTGCCGGTGAATCCCAGGGCGCGCCGCCTCGCAGAGCTGATGCGGACGCTGCGGCCGCCAAGGTGACGGGCGGACGAGCTGACACGCTGACAAGAAGCTGAGTAATTCCATGGTACGGCCGATCTCGATAAAATCCGTGCCGCAGTTCTTCAAGCGCATCGCCGGGACCAACAGAAACGTGTTGATGCTGGGGATCTCGGCGGCCCTCATCCTGCTTATCGTCCTGGCGGAAACGGCCGTGCCGGCCAACGTCGTGGGTGCCTATGGCTTTGTGCTGCCGATCTTGCTGATCGCAACGGCTAGGAATCGTCGCCTGATGCTGGTGACGCTTTTGCTGTGCATTATGGCCACCTACGCCGGATTGTTGAGGCCGACGAAGCCTGGGCGCTTCGTGTCTGCCGCCATTAACCGCACGGTGGTCGTCGGCGTCCTCATGGGGGTGGCCTATTTCGCCATGACGCGGGAGGAGCGCAAGGCCCGGGAGGAAGCGGCGCGCGCCGAACTGGCGTTACAGACCGAACATCTGCTCACGGCAAATGCCCAGCTCGTCGAGATCAAGGATGCGTTGAACCGATCGGAGCGGCTCGCAGCGATCGGCCAACTCGTGGCGTCGGTGGCGCACGAGGTGGGTACGCCGCTTCACTCCATCGCATGGCATGTCCAGGCGCTCGGGGAAGAGCCGATGGTGAGTCCGGACACGCGCAAGCGGATCGGCATCATCGAGTCGCAAATTAGCCGCGTGGTACGCATCATCGAGGAGCTGCTCTCCTCTACCCGCCAGCGGAAGCCCGTCCTCGCGCGGCTGCCGGCCGAGAGTCTCGTCCAGCCTGTGGGGGCGCTGATGGCGCCCGCCTTTGCCGGAAAAGGCGTGATCCTCAAGGTGGAGCCGACGGACGCGGGGGCTTGCCTGCGCGGCGATGTGGAGCAGTTGCAGCAAGTCCTGGTCAATCTGATGGAGAATGCGCTGGCGGCGACGAAGTCCGGGGACGAGGTGGTGGTGGCGGTGGATCGCCGTACCCCCTCGCCTGACGAAATGGAGCAGCGGCGCCGAACCGGGGAGCCGCCGCTTGAGGCGATGGTACTGGTGACCGTGCGAGATACGGGCTGCGGGATCCCCGAGGAGCACCTCGCCCGGACCGCCGAGCCGTTCTTTACTACCAAGGCAATCGGAGACGGCACCGGGCTGGGCCTGTTTCTCAGCCGCCAGATCGTGGCCGCGCACGGCGGCGCGCTCTCGATCCAGAGCGAGGTCGGCAAGGGGACGACCGTGACGATCGCGCTCCCCGGCGAGTCTGAGCGGACGATCGAGGAGGCGTGACGCGAAGATGGAGCCTGAGGCCAGAATTCTGGTGGTCGATGACGACGCGGTGGCGCGCGACCTTCTGGTCGAGGCGTTGCAGAAGGACGGGTATCAGGTGGAGTCTGCCGCCTGCGGCGCGGACGCGATCGAGCGCGGACGAGCGACGCGGTTCGACCTGGTCCTGACCGATATTCGGATGGGTGCCGTGGATGGATTTGCCGTGCTGCGGGAGTTCAGAGAGTTCAGCCCGGACACCTCTCTCGTGCTCCTGACCGCCTTCGGATCCATGGAGGGGGCGATCGAGGCGATCAAGCAGGGCGCCTTCGACTATCTTGCCAAGCCTTTCAAGAAAGAAGAGATCGGACTCGTGGTGCGGCGGGCTCTGGAGCACAGCCGTCTGCTGCGGGAGAACATCCGCTACAGAGAGGAACTCCGCGAGCGTCACGAGCCGTCGCCGCTCGTCGGAAACAGCCCGCCTATGCTGGAGGTGTACAAGCTGGTGGCGCGCGTCTCGGCCGGCAGAAGCACCGTGCTGTTGGAGGGCGAGAGCGGCACCGGCAAGGAATTGATCGCGCGCGCCATCCATGCCAACAGCCCTCGGCGGGATCGGCCGTTCGTGCCGGTCAATTGCGCGGCGTTGGCCGAGACGCTGCTGGAATCCGAGATGTTCGGACACGAACGGGGCGCCTTTACCGGCGCGGTTGTGGCCAAAGAGGGGCTGTTTGAGCTGGCGCATGACGGCTCCATTTTTCTGGACGAGATCGGCGATATCGGTCCGGCGTTGCAGGTCAAGCTCCTCCGAGTGATTCAGGAGCAGGAGATCCGCCGTGTCGGGGGGACCGCCTCGATCAAGGTGGATACCCGGATCATCGCCGCGACCAACCGGGATCTGAGTGCGCTGGTGAAGGACGGTCGGTTCCGGAAGGATCTCTTCTACCGGCTCAACGTCGTCCGGATTCTCCTGCCTCCCTTGCGGGAGCGACGAGAGGACATTCCGATGCTGGCTCATCATTTCCTGCAGAAATTTACCGGAGGCACGGTGCAGCCGATCAGGGGGTACGTGCCGGAGACGATGGCCCTCCTGCAAGCCTATGCCTGGCCCGGGAACGTGCGTGAATTGGAGAACGTCGTCGAACGTGCGGTCTCTCTGGCCCACGGTCCGCTGATCCTGCCGAACGACCTGCCGGAGCCGGTGCGGACGGCCGTGCCCTCAGTCGGAGAGGACATGTCGGGTCGTTCTCCGGGGCAGGAGGAGAGGATGCTGACGCTGGAGGAGGTGGAGAAACGGCACCTGATCCGAGTGCTGAGGGAGACCGGGGGAAACAAGGCTCGCGCCGCTAAGATCCTGGGCATCGACCGACGGACGCTGTACCGGATGGCGGAGCGATTTGGGGTGGCGCTGGGCGACGAAGGAGGCGAGGAATAATTTAGATGTTCAAATGTCGAATTTCGAATTGCGAATTCTCAGCGAGCAATTCCACATTCGAAATTCCAAATTCTCACAGGAGACCGAGTGCGTTGCGGAGCAATCGAAGCTGGTTCTGCGCGCTCTGTTGGAGCGGTGTCTCATAATCGCGCCAGGCCGAAAAGAGGCTCTCTTTCCCTTCGTATGTGACCCGGATGGTCACGCGGGTGGCGCCCTCGCCTTCCTGCTTCAGTGTGGCAGTGACCCAGCTGCGTCCGACGCCGAACCGCCGGATCAGGAGCCAGTCCCACACACTGTCGATCTCTTCCCGGTAGCCGGTAGTCACAGTCTTGTCCCGGGTGTCGTCGCCCTGGATCGTATAGCCATCCGCCGAGAGGACCTGGAGGACCGCAGTTTTCACCTGAGCCTCCGGTCTTGCCAGGAGAGCTTCCGCCGTGTCCACGGGCTGCGAGCCTTGCGTCGTGGCGCATCCAAGCAACAAGGCGCTGATCACCATCAAGATGGCACTGTGGGTGCAGGACCGGCTCCAACGCACTTTTCTCTCGCTCAGCATCAGCCGTTCATCCTTCACTTTCCTCTACGCCCCTCGCCTCTCGTCTCTTGCCCAGCGCCTCGTGCCCGGTGCCTCGCGCCACAGCCTCAAGCTTATGTCTTGAGCCGGTACACCAGGTGGGTATCGGTCTGCGCGACGCCTTCAATGGAATGGATCTTGGTCAACACCAGCGAGGTCAGCGTGTCCTGGTCAGGCACCTCCGCGACCGCGAAAATGTCGGGCTTCCCCCAGCACGGATCGAGGGTCTTGATCTCCTTGATCTCGGAGAGAGCCCTGAGCACGTTGACGGTCTGCCCGGGAAGCACATTGATCAGCACATAGGCGCGGTCAGGCATGTCTGCTTCTCCGTTCAGACGGCCGATGTCGTCCAGGGTTGGTTGTGTGGAGCCCATCGGTTCGCCGACCTGAGCCAGTCGGGAGAGGAACCTAGCGGATGCGCGGGTAACAAGTCAATACAAATTCGCGCCCAGCAGGGATGGCGGCCCAGGGCCGTCTATTTCGGGAAGATCATCACTTCGACCTGCATGCCGTGGAACTCGCCTGTGAGGTCCGCTTCGAGGCGCCGAGGGTTTCCGATCCTGCCTTCAGGATCATACACGAAACAAAACAGGGTTTTGCACTCGGGGTGTTTCTCATAGTATTGGCAATCGGTCAAGAGTTGCTCGGTGATCTCTTTGGCCCCGAGCCCGTGCCTGGTCCGCCTCACCTCGATCAGGATCCGTTCCTCATGGAGCAAGAGGCCTGTCCGCCTCGCGCCGCCCGTGTAATGCGGCGTCGACTCCTCCGTTCCGATGTCGTCGAACTCGAGGCAGAGAAGGGTATGGACCACATCCAGCGCGTCATTCTCATCCTCCACCTCGAGCGTCGCTCGGCCTTCGCGTCGCTGCCGGAGCTGCCGAGCGACGGCATGAAAGCGGGTACAAATCTTTCGGATCAATTCCAGCGCTCTCTGGTGCCGGTCCTCTGGTTGGGACGGCCTGGCGGCCCGGTGCCCTGACGATCGTGAGGGGTCCACCGGAACCGTCCGTGTGACCGGTGGCGCCGATTCGACCATAGGGGCATGGAGAGGGGGAGGGGTAGGCGTAGGATCGGCAACGGGAGTCCGTGCCGCAGTGGCCGCGTGACGCATCTGGGACACGGGCGGCGCGGAGCGGGGCGGCGCGGCGGGCGCCCGGGGTGGTGCTTGGGGGGGTGCTTGTGTCCGAGGGGGCGGCGCCACGGGAGTGACAGGAGCCGGCCGGGGAGTCGCAGTCGGCGGTGGGGGCGTGGGGATGGGCACGGCTGCCTGATGCCCATTCACGACCTGAGCTTTCACTTCCTCCAGGAGACCAGTGAGCGTCCGGAGCGTGGCGAGCGTGTCGGTGATGTCGGTCTCGAGAAGCGAGGGAATGCGATGGTGTTGATGTGCGTGGAACTGGGCGGACCGGTCGCCGAAGACTTCCCGGATGGTCTCTCTGACTTGAAACTCCGCCGTGACCCGCAGGGCATCACGATAGGGGAGCCCATCCTTCCGCAATTCCTCAACCTGGGCGTATCGGTCGCGAAGCGACTGAATCGCCTGGTTCACCTCGTCGGCTGATGTGAACACCCTCTGGCGGGGTCGTGGCGCTTCGGTAGATCGACTTCTTGCCATTCGTGCTCCCCCGTCCGAAACGAGCCTTCAGCCGTGTGCTCGCCGCGCTCAGCGCTGCTTCCCTCCGAACACACGGCTCATGGCAAGACCCAGGGTGAACGCCAGCCCCTGAGGCTCGCCCTCAACCTCGATCTGCAGGAGGCAGGGCTTCCTGCCATGAATAGGGGTATTCTAGCCCGGATTGGTTTGAATTCCTACTTCACAGCCGGATTCATGCGCATGGTGCTTCCTGATGCCGGAGTCGTCCCGTCCTGCCTCCTCAGGCTCCGATGCCGAGCGCCTGCGCCGCTTTTTTCACATCGCGCGGCTTCACCCAGAAGATAGCTCCATACCGGCCCTGACCCGAGCAGACGGCGTCAATGGCGGTGATGTTGATCTTGGCTGCGGCAAGCCTCTCCGTCAGATCGGCAACGGCCCCGGCCCGGTCGTCACCCTCCGCAAGGAAGCAGGTCTTCGGCCCCTGCGCCTTCCATTTCGCCTGCTTCGCCGCGTCCTTGAACGCCATCGGGTCAGTGGTGACAAAGTCGAGCTGAGCCCGCCGGGCGCGTGGAAACCCAGAAAAGGCGGCGAGATTGATGCCGGCCGCGCGCAAGGTGCCGAGCATCCGGGATGCTTCACCTGGTTTGTCCGGGACCTCAACCTTAAAGTACTGAGCAGTACGAACTGTGTCCGACATGTGCGCCTCCTTCACCCTGTAACCGGATACGTGCTGTCCCAGTCATACGCCCCCGTGCTGAATGGGGAACAGGCGGGGCACGTGAGAGGGGCTCATTGTAGCTCAACCGGGGAAAACATCAACCCGCTCGGATCACGTGGGTTGGGCGAGGCCGTCGCAGGATGGCCTCAGCGAGGCAGGGTCGTATTGCTGACTTCGGGGAACTGTCTGAATGTTATCTTGACGTTACGGACGTGGACGGTTCTTTCCGCGCATCTCCTTCATCATGCTTTCCAGGTCCGCCTCCTCCCGGCTGACATCGCCGACCAGGTTGTCGAGGCTATACGGGCGTGGCTGGGTATGGACCTGGGGCGGGGAGGTAGAGGGCGGAGCCGGCTTCGCCGGTGAGCCTGCAGAGCTGCCGGATGAGCCCTGGCCCGCGCCTGCGGGCGGGCCTCGGCGCTCCGACTCGGGAAGCGACTGGGCCACGTTCGACCCGACCCCCTGCTGGCGGAGCCATTTGAGGGCCACGCTGGACTTCACCGAGAAACTGATACTGGTGATCGGCAAACCATCGGCGGCCAGGCGGGCGATGGCCGTGTTGATGCCGATCACGTGTGCCTGGGCGTCCAGCAACGGCCCCCCGGAGTTTCCTCGGTTCAGGCCGGTTTCGGTTTGAAACACGTCTTTGCCCGGGGTGTTTTGGTAGTCTTCGAATTCGGCGCTCACGACGCCTGTCGTCAAGGTCCACAGCCCGCCCTGCTCTGGATGGCCGATGGCCGCGACGCGGTCTCCGATCCGCACATTCCGTGGGTCGACCAACTCGAGCACTGGCAGGCCGTCCGCACGCCCCTCGGTCTTCAGCAAGGCGAGATCCAGGCCTTCATTGACGGCCTGAACACGGGCCTCCAGTCGCCTGGAGAGATCGGACTTGGAATTGCCGGTGACGCGGTCCGGCTTCAGGAAGACCAGCACCCGCGGGTAGGGTTTCCCCGTTCTGTCTTCAATCACGACGTGGGCGTTCGTCAGGACAAGCCCGTCTTGCCTGATGATCGAGCCTGTCCCACCGTTTCCCTTGCCCTTGTCCGAGACGCCGATCACCATGACCACGCCTGGCGCAGAACGTTCGTAGATCTGTTGGGGGGTGAGTTCGGCGGCTACCGCAGGCGTGGCCCCCACGGCAGCCAGGGCGCCTGTAGCCCAGGCGAATGCCACGGCCCGCATCGGGAAGAAGTTGCGCTCGCGGTTCATGGGGTCAACTCCTTGGTCATGCATGCCGTCGTTCCGGCATTGGTGGATCGCGACACGGAGGCCAATCCAAGGCATGAAGGACACAATGAATACGCTATCACGAAGTCAGGGGAACATCAAGGAGGGTCCGGCAGTCCAGGCCGGCCCCACAGCTTTTCATTGACAGACTTTTGATCGTGGCATACCCTAGTG
>JAHRHE010000006.1 GCA_020027965.1 Nitrospirota bacterium
TATCCGACGCCGCGGGCCGCAACCAGGGCCCCGGGAAAACCCGGATGGCTTTCGATCTTCCGCTTCAGCCCCTGAACATACCGGTCTAGTTGTCCTTCATGGACCGGATTGCACTCGCCCCACAGGAGTGTCATCAACTCTTCCCCTGTGACCATTTCTCCGACCTGTTTGGCCAGTCGCCGGAGAATCCACCACTCGGGCGAAGATAACTGTAGCCGCGAGCCCTTGAATGCCACTACGAAGGCACTGTCCTCCAGAACCAGCTCGGCACCCAGGCGCTCCTCCTTGAGGACGGCCCTCAGCCGAGCCCGCCGTAACACCGCCCTCACGCGCGACACTACCTCTCGCGGACTGAACGGCTTGTCGATGTAGTCGTCTGCGCCCAACTCAAGACCCGCCACGCGGTGGTCTTCGGAACCCAGAGCTGACACCATGATGATCGGGATGGATTGCGTCCAAGGATCCTTCCTTAGCCGCCGGCACACTTCATGGCCGTCCAGTCCGGGCAGCATGAGGTCAAGGAGCACCAGCGCGGGTTGGAGCCGCCTAGCATCCTCCAGCCCGATCGCCCCATCGTAGGCGACATTAGTTCTGAAGCGAGCCTTGCGGAGGGCCAGGTCCAACAGGAATGCCTGGTCAACATCGTCCTCTATAATCTGAACGATTTCTACGGACATGCCACGAAAGACCCTACCTTCCTGACATTTCGAGGCCGTCAATCATCCGTTACAACCTCGTTAACTCTTCCTGCTCCCACGACCGTGTCCGCCGCCAAGGTAATTTTAACCAGTCTGTAACAATCCGGTCATCGGTCTGTGACACTCCGGCTGTACAAGTTCGTCGCGACACACGCCACGAAGGCAGGCCTAGTCTGTCACCAGGGACATGACAAATCCTCATGCCAATGAGAAGGACAAAGGAGGGATCGAGCGATGACACGAGCATACTTGGTGGCGTTCGTGACGGGCATCATCCTGACCCTGCCGCCTGCCACGCTGCTCACGCGGGCCAACGCAGAGCAGGGGCCAGCCCAGACCCAGACTCCGGCCACGCCGGCCGCCGGAGCGCCGCCGGCCCCCGGCGGCATGATCCAGCGCGGAGAGAAGGGCATCGAGAGCACCTCATTGGAAGACCTGTTGCTCGAGAAGGGCCTCATCACGATGGATGACTGGATCCGGATCAAGGCCGAGGAGGAGCGCCGGGTCAACGAACGCTCCGTCGTGGCTGAATTTACCGGCAGCCCCCGGTGGTACGAACGGATCGTGATGTACGGGTACGGCATGTTCCGGTACAACCCGATTCTTTCGACGACAAACCCCCTGACCGACTACCATGACGCATCCATCGGGAATAACACGGGCTTCTTCTTCCGTCGAATCCGCTGGGTGGTGACCGGCCAGGTCTCTGACCATGTGGCCTTCTTCATCCAGCCCGACTTGGCGACCAACAGCGGCGGCAATCCCTATGTGCTGTCGATGCGGGATGCCTACGGCGATTGGTACTTCGACAAGGAGAAGGAGTATCGCCTCAGAGTCGGCCTGCAGCGCGTGGCCTGTTCCTTTGACAACTGGCAGGCGAGCCGCGTTCGTATGGCCATCGACCGTGCGGATGCCACAAATAGCTGTCAGCAAAGCGAGCGCGATACCGGAATCAGCTTCATGTGGACCCCCAAGATCGCCCAGTACCGTTTCAAGCAGATGCTGGACTACATGTATGGCCCAGGCGACTATGGCGTGCTCTGGATCGGAGTCTATAACGGGCAAGGGGCCAATGCTGGTGAGGCGAACGCAGATAAGCACGTGGGGATGCGTCTGAGCTGGCCTCTTGAACTTCCCGGTGGGCGGCTGATGGAAGTCGGCGTGAACGCCATGCGCGGGATGTTCAACGTCTCCATGGGGGGCGCGGGAAGTACAACCACGTTGTTCTCCTTTAATGAAAGTGGGAACACGGCGGCCCGGAATTACCGTGACGAGCGGCTGAACTTTTACGTGTATTACCCGCCGCAACCCTGGGGGTTCGTCGGTGAGTATGTGCTGGGGCGAGGTCCCGAACGTGGTGCTGACGGTATCGTGAGGGTGAGCTCACTCTACGGTGGCTATGGCCAGCTTCATTACCAGTGGAAATACTCCGATACCGGACTGGCCAATTTCTACACCAGGTACCAGTACTACAACGGCGGGGTGAAATTCCTGACCGGAGCGCCGAATGACAAGATGCAGGAGGTCGAGGTCGGAGTCGCCTGGCAGCCGGATCCCCAATGGGAGTTCACCATGGCGTATGCCTACATGCACAGGCCCAATACCTCGCAGACGTTCCTCAGTACGGCGACCATCCCTGGTCGACAATTTACTGCCGATGCCAATCTGCTTCGGTTCCAAGTGATCTGGTTTTGGAACTGAAAAGAAGGCTCGGGGCACTGGGCAAGAAACATTTCGCTTCAGCGAGCCGGCGTCGCGGCAGGAGGGTTTAGGCTGGTGGAAGACTTCCCGGCCTCGGCGAGCTGCTTGAGATCAATCACGAGCAGCTTTGATTCATCGACGTATCGTTCATACTCCTGTTGTCTCCTGAGGTGGGCATTCGGAACCCTCGCGGAATCTGGTGTAAACCCTACCGTGAACTTGCGTCGCGCAATGGGAAGGAGTGGGTCATCGCGTGGGTCGAATTCGTAGGTGTTTTCATACTGCACGGAACTGGGGGACGTACGCACATTCGCCAGAATGACGTACAGGTGGCCATTCCGGAGAAAGAGCCCGCCCGAGGTGACCAGCTTGCCTTGTCTGGGATCACCGCTGGTCAGATAGAACGTGACCATATCTCTGGGAGAGGCTTTCTTGAACGCCTGCGAGAGATAGGGCGCCAGCCGCATTATCTCCGAGGCCAAGAAGGCAGGCGCACCCTCCTTGTCGCCAAAGAATCCAAACCCCCCGACAATGTCTCGATGGCGTACCCACACCCCGCGAAGGACGAGAGCCATCTGCTCAGGGGTGAGCTGGGCCGGGTGACTATGACCGGCCCCTGCTTCGGGATCGAACTTGACCCAAATCGAGTCTAGGCGGTCCTCATGAATCACGATAGGGGCTGGCTGCGCAACGCACCCGGTCACCAGCGCAGCCAGTATGATCCAGCCGACCATCTCTTCCAGCCACCGACTCATCTCTACGACCGCCGTGGCGACAAAAGACACGCACCGAGTTCGCCCACCGAGCGCTCGGTGCGTCTTCTCCCGGAATACCAGCACACTAGTGTGAGGAGGCCTTTATGCCGAGGGGGGGCACCGCAGACCCGGTGAGGGTCTGAAGATTCGCAGCGACCTGCGCCGCCGACAGAGCGTAGGCTCCCTCTTTCAGCACCACCTCCTGCCCTTCCCGGCTATTGGCAAACTTGAGAAACTCCAGAGTAACAGGCTCCAGCTCGGAGCCCGGGGCTTTTCGAGCGTACAGATAAAGCAAGCGGCTCAGCGGATAGGTTCCGTTCGAAGCCGACTCGGCGCTCGGCCTGATGTAAGGCATCCCGGCTTTCTCGGCCAAGGGAACCACTCGGACCGTGGAGGCCTGAAAGCCAATGCCCGCATATCCGATCCCAAAAGCATCACGGCTGAGAGCCAGAATCTCCAAAGCTACGCCGCTCTCCTCCCGTATGTTTTTCTTCAACTCTCCACCCAGCAGGACTTGATCGATAAAAAAGGTGCGGGTACCGGATTGCTTGTCCCTGCCATATACGTTGATGGGCTGTTGTGTCCAGTCACCTTCCACTCCCACCTGGCCCCAGGTCGTAATGCTTTCCGGAAACCCACGCTTGCGATTGTTCCCGAAGATTGCATCCACCTGCTCCATCGTGAGCCCCTGGACGGGATTGCGACTGTTCACATAAATTCCTATCGCGTCCAGCGCGATAGGAATCTCGGTCGGCTCGAAGCCATATCGGGACCGAAACTCCTTCCGCTCTTCGTTAGTCAACGGACGAGAGGAAGCCAGCAGAGCAATGCTCCCGGATACTTGGTGCCCTCTTGGATTTGGATCTGCGTCACCACGTCGGATGAGCGCCTGATCCTGCAAGAAGTTTTTGAGGGCTGCGTCCGAGCCGCCACCCTGCACGGCTAACTTGACATTCGGCTGCAATTGCCGAAACACGGAGGCCATCCTGACCATAATCGGATGCATGGTGTCGGACCCCGCGATGACGATCGCACCGGAGACACCGGCCGGTGCAACATAGGATCCGATCGCAGGATCGACGACGCGCCTGTCCGTCGGCGTGGCGTGTTCGGCCAGGATCTCTGAGGCAACCCCCAGGACCATAAGCCCCATGAGCGTGCCGCAAAGAATAATAGTTTGCTTTTCCCGTCTCTCAAGTCTTGCCATCGGTGTTCCTCCTCTTGCGAGCACGCCTATGGAACCGCGGCATAGTAGCGACAACCGTTTGGCAGGCAAGTATAGCCGAGGTCTTCAGAGAAAAACAGGGCGCTGGAGCGTGATGCCACCCCAGCGCGCATCCTTCCGCTCGAATGGTTCAGTTGACGGATGTGGATACAGATCCCGCCACTATGCCTGTGCCGGTCAGCACAGCCACGTTCCTGGCGACTTGCCGAGCCGGCAAGGGATAGGCGCCGGCTTTGACCACCAAGTCCTGTCCTGCACGGCTGTTCACGAACTTGAAGAACTCCAGAACTTCCGGTTCCAGCCCGGTCTTCGGATCCTTCTTGGCATAGAGATATAACTGGCGACTCAACGGGTAGGTCCCGTTCGCCACTGATTCGGGCGAGGGTGCGACGAAGGGCGCTCCGACTCGCTCGGCCAGAGGGATGACTCGGACCGTTGACGCCTGGAAGCCGATGCTGGCGTACCCGATCCCCAGGACGTCCCGGCTAAGGGCCAAGATTTCTGATCCTGGACCGACTTTGACTTGGACATCCGGCCGGAGAGTTCCATCCTGCAGGACTTTCTGGATGAAGAGTGCTCTGGTACCGGAGCACTGGTCCTGCCCGTAGCGATGAATCGGCTGCTGTGCCCATTCGTCCTTCAGGCCAAGCTGTCCCCAGGTGGTGATTTCCCTCTGCAAGCCACGCTTGCGATCCTGGCTAAAGATCGCGTCCAGTTGCTCCAGCGCAAGCCCTTCGATGGGGTTCTGGCGGTTCACGTACACGGCGATCGCGTCTAGTGCGATAGGAATTTCCGTGACGTCATAGCCATATCGAGACCGGAAGTCTTGCCGCTCGTTTTCCGTGAGCGGACGCGATGCGGCCAGCAGACCGATCTCCCCGGAGACGTGGTGACCGCCTTTCGGGCTGCCATCGCCACGCCTGAGTGTGGATTGGTTCTGGAGAAAACCCATGAGGGGGGCGTCGGTCCCACCCCCTTGAACGGCGATCCTGACGTCGGGCTGCCATTCCCGGAACGCAGAGGCGATCTTGGCAATAATCGGCTGCATGGTGTCCGAACCCGCAATGACAATCGCACCAGAAACCTTTTGTTTGGCCACGTAGAGGCCAATCGCATCATCCACGACCGGTTTGCCGTGTATCCCTGCATGGTCCGCGCTGGCACCACCGGCCAGTCCCAGCAGCACCATCAACAATCCGAGCGCCCCGCCCAGTGCTGGCATCGGCGTATGGAAACTCGCCCGCCTAATCAACCTCATCATGAACTCGTTCCTCCCCATCTTCTTGTGTGGTTATTCCGGATCACGCTCGCTTTTCTGCAAACCATGGTATTCCAAGGACGTTGCGGATCAATAACCGGTGTGTTACAGCCGTGTTAATTCTTGCCGTTCTGAGCCGTTGCGCGGCCGCTCGCTCCGAGTCTTCGACATGGAATGGCCCGTGTTGAGAATGGCACTGCCTGCGAAAAGAATCGGGGCAGTCGGTGGTTGAACCGCTAGCGATCGGATCCAGGGATCACTTCGGGGAGGGCTGTCGGATCTCCTCGACCTGTTGCCGCTCCTCGAACTTGTAGCACTGGCGATTGAGCACGGGGTAGACGGTAAAGATGGGAGTATTGTAGGGCACGACGGCGGTTTCGACTCCCGGGCTCAACTGCAGATGCAGATTGACGAAGTTGAAACTGAGCCCTTCCTGCCACGGCTGCGAGAGCGATTCGGCATAGGTCTCCACCTTGTCGGAGGCATAGGAGCGCGTCATCAGCCCGGACCCGCCTTGCAATCCGTACTCGTGCAAATCAGGTGCGCCTTGAATCAGCAAGGACACGACGGAGGCATCGAACCAGATCTTGAAGCGGCAACTGATTTGAATAAAGGGACCCAGGCTCCCCGTCTGCTCCAACAGCCCCAGCGGGTACACAAACTCAGATGGGACGCCCGTTGGAGAGTTCGCTGCGGGCGCTCTGAACTCAGGCTCTTTGACGCCGGATACCGACACAAAGATGAGATGGGGATCATCCAGCGCCAGATCCAGAACCTGCCCATCATGGTAGCTGCAGAGTTTGCCCATTTCATACCGCAGGGGGAAGGAATACCCCATCTTGGCGTAAAAGATTCTGACGCCGGCCTCTAGCGGATCATCCGGCTTCCGGCTCAGCTTCAAATCAAATGGCAGCATCACGTGGAAGGCCTGCGTACGGGCATTCATGAACGGTGCGCAGGCCCCCGGGAATTCCTTCTGGATGCTCGCATTGTCGGGCTCGAATTTGCGCGGGGGGCCCCCGAAGTGTTGGGCGGTCTTGGCTTCCTTTGTGAGGCGATACTTATTCTGGTAGTACGCGCCGGCCCGCTTCTGCGCGATGTCCAGAAAGTACTCCGGCGCATCGGTTTCCACGATCAGCCGCTGCCGATCGAACCCCTGTGCCCGCGGAGCCCGCATCACCTCGTTGTAGATCGCCAGCTCAGCCGTCGTCTTCTGGATATCCTGGTCGAGCTGTTGGGCGAGCTCCGGGTCGAAAAAACGGGTCTTGGGCAATAATTGCCGCGCCTTCTGGAGCAACTCCAGTTTGATGGTGTACCGCTTCGGCTCCGCAGCGAACGCCTGCGTGGTGGCTATGATCAGCGAGAACTGTTCCTCTGGTAATAACCCGAGCTGGTCCAGATCCTGCTCCCTGATGAAGGTCATGGCGAGTGGGCCGAAGGCCTCCTCCCGCCGCAGGCTCAGCGTCAGGAGATAATTGAGATGGGCGCGTGCTTCTTGCAACGTCAAGGCAGGCCTCGCATCGGTGGAGGCATTCTAAGGCAACGCGGCAGGCAGGACAAGTGGCGCACCGCTGCCTGGGCGGGACCACATCATGATGAGCAGCACCGCGGGTATTCCGGCCAATCACAGAAGGTGATCCGGCGTGGCCGGTGGGGATGGAGGAGGGTTTCCGGTGGAGGCTACCAGACTGAGGAGATCGGTCGACGCTGTGGCCCCTTTCGCGCAAGAGTGCCGGACAGCCAATTATGGTTTCTCCACCATCACCCAGCCCTTCTTTGCCATGCACCGTTCAATCGACTGTGCGAGCAGATACCTGTTCCCCCGCTGGAGTTTAGGATCCCGACTGGTATCCGATTCGCATTGGTTGTAATCCTGGGCGTAATCCACACCGGGATTGCTGGGATTGACCCATTCTACTGAGCTGCACGCGGTCACGAAGAGGAACACAATGAACACCACGGGAGCAAGACCTTGGCGCATGAGATCCTCCTGACTCTGGATGCATGATTCAGATCTAGGCTGGCGGAGGATAATCCCGCAAGCCGGACCGCGTCAAGTCTGTGCAGGACAATCGATTAACTCTGCGTCTCACGGGGTCTCCGTTGTTGCCGGCTGCTGTTTGGGAGGCCGCCAACTCTCGGCCAGGCACCGAAGGACTTCTTCATCATCGACCTGGCGAAAATTCAGGTAATGCTGGCCGACCGCGTAGAATGGATCGGGCGTCGCTAACACCACGCAGTCATCCACGCGACGGCTGATCATTCCCGCGGTTTCCGGTGGAGCCACCGGCAGAGCTGCGACCAGACGACCCACGCGGCTCGCCCGCAGCGCATGCACCGAGGCCAGATAGGTCGCGCCGGTGGCCGTTCCGTCGTCCACCAGGATCACGGTGCGACCCTCCAACGGGGGGAGGGCCCGGCCGCCTCGGTACTGCCTACGACGCCGGTCAATCTCACGCTCCTGCTCGAGACGCTCCTGCTCGGAGAGGCGGGCCAGGGCGGGATACGAGGCAAGAAGTTCCTCGTTGACGTACAAGTACCCAGTTTCAGTCAACGCCCCGATGGCTAACTCCGGATTGCCGGGCGCTCCGATCTTTCTGGTGAGCAGCACATCCAGTGGAAGCCTAAGGAGCACGCTCATCTCGCGACCCACGACCACCCCCCCGCGAGGAATGGCGAGAATCAGCCCGCCCGGACAACCACTATAGCGCTGCAGTGCAGCGGCCAGTCGCCGACCGGCTTCGACACGATCCTCGATCACGATTTGTCTCCACCCTGAAGCAAGCGGGCCGCCACGGGCCCACAAGGATCCCGACCACGGAGCCGTCGGACCGATGTCCCTAGCCTGCACAGGCTTATACCATACACCGAGGTCCCGGCCCAGGACACACTGTCAAGGTCTGGATAATGGGGATCGCAAATCGTGGCGGAGGCTTGCAACAGAGAGCCAGAACGGTGTACCCTCACCCAATATTGCTGGCGTAGCTCAATCGGCAGAGCAGCGGTTTTGTAAACCGCAGGTTGGAGGTTCGATTCCTCTCGCCAGCTCCAGGATTTCCGTCGTCCTTTCATGGAGTCTCGTCCCACGTCTTGATTGGGTAGTCTTGAAGCCTCCGGGCCGGGCAGCGAGCCGCGTTATCAGGCTATGACCACCGTTTCAGGCGTCTCCCTCGCTGAAGCCTGATGCGCGTTGCCGCCTTGTGCTGGTATCAGTGACTCGATCATGATGCTGGCCTCTGGGGAATAACGACACGATGTCCGACACGACTCTCCTGGCAGAACCGATGACAGCAGAGACCCCTCGGGAGCCAGTCTCCCGCGATCAGGCCACCCGATCACAGTTCCTCATCCTTCAAAGTGTCTTCGCCATCGTCCTGTGCTATCAGTTCCTGTTCAGTCTGAACGAGCTGGAGGCTCCAGCCCAGGCAGCCCTGGTCCTGGGCATGCTCCTCACCATCCCGGCCTTGATGGCGGCGCCGGTCCGCCTGTGGAATGCCGAATGGTTCACGGCATCCCTCGTGCTGACTGACACGGTGATCACGACTGTCGTCATCTACCTCTCGGGCGGCGCAGGGTCGGAGATGTACCTCACCTATTTTCTCATTATTCTCCTCGCAGCCTTCACACAGAACCTGCAGCAGCATCTTGTGCTCTCAGTTACCTTGTGTGCCGGGTACTGGCTGACGCTCTACCTCGGAGCCGACGGTTCAGATCCCGACATACAGGGGAAGCTGCTTCGCATTCCTGTGCTGCTGATTATGGCCACCTTCTACGGTGCGGCCGCAGAAATGGTGCGGAAAGAACGAAAGCAGAAGGCCGGCCTGCTCGACAGCCTTACGGCGTCACAGCAGGCGAATGAGGAGCGAAGCAGGCTGATTCGTGAACTTCAGGATGCGCTGGCCAACGTCAAGACGTTGCAAGGCTTGCTCCCCATTTGCTCCTTGTGCAAGAAAGTGCGTGATGACCGGGGCTATTGGAGTCAGATCGAGACCTATCTTCGCAAATACTCCAAAGCCGACTTTAGTCATGGGATCTGCCCGGAATGCGTCGGAAAACTCTACCCGGACACGAATCAGGTTGGCCACCGCAAGGGCTGAGGCTGGTAGCCCGAGGTCACAGGAAGGGAGTCAGGTCAAGGCACGTCATTTCACGGTTAGCGACTTCGCCCGCAGCCACATACGCCCGGCCTCGCTCTCTCCCCCTCGCCTCTGAGTCGGAATGAGCGAGCAAGAGTGCTCAATTCGTTCAAAGCGGTGATGCCCCTTCTCTGACCGAAAACGAATCGGCAACAGAAACTGCTATGCCCTGTGGGGCCTCGGTGAGCCTGCCGGGTTGTCACGGGCCGTTTGCAAGGAGAGGAGCCAGTTGATGCCGGGGAGGGTTCCGCGCTCGCTAAAAGATCTTACTCAGACAGGACCTGCCAGGCTGGTGCTTCGCTCGGCATTGATCGGCGCGATCCTGGGCTGTGCGGTGGCAGTGTGGGTGGCGGTCGGACTCGTGCCGGCGCCTGACCTCGGGCTGTGGGTCAAGTACCAGGTAGCCCGCCTGTTTGCGACTATCCCTGGGCTCGAACAATCCCAGTTTACCTGGGCAGCGAAGGATGGCCATGGCGAGACCTTTACCACGGCTCAGCAGCTCGCCGAGTCGCCGACCCTGCGACTCTGGGCAGCCGCGGTGTCTGAATCGGTGACGATGGCGTCGTGGTTCGCCGTCGCGACAGGCTTCTGGACGGCCATCTCTGTCCTGCTGGTGGGGCTCGTCCGTCCTGTGCCGAAGCGGCCACCTGGGAAGGCCTCGATCGCCAAGCCCGACAAACAGCCGTCTCCCAGGAACATCGTGCTGGACCGGGAGCCGGCAGTTGGCCGAAGCGACACCGCGGAGGCTGCCGAGGTCGTCACTCAACCGATCATGCCATTCCCCTCATCTCCGTCGTCCCCGTCTTCCCCCTCCCTGGCGACCGAGACTCCGGCTCAGGCGGCGTCCGAGCACCAGGAGCCACCCTCGGGGACCCCATTGGAACACCTCACTCAGCTGACTCCGGCCAGGCTTCAGGCGCACTACGCTGGCTATTGGGGACTGCAGGAACTGCCGTTCGAGAATACTCCAGATCCAAAGTTCTATTTCCCGTCCGCCAAACATGAAGAGGCGCTGCATCGCCTTCTCTACGGAGTGACAACAAGAAAAGGGGCCATCATGCTCACCGGAGAGATAGGCTGCGGAAAATCCCTTCTGAGCCGCACGCTGATCCAGCACCTCTCGAGCCAACAGTACGACACGGCGCTGATTGCCAACCCAGCATTTGCGAAAGTCGAGGAGTTATTCCGAGAGGTCGCGTATCAGTTGGGCATCGAGGCAAGTGGAACAAAGGCGGACATGCTCCACTGTCTCAACGACCGGCTGCTTGCGAATAACCAGCGAGGATTGGACACGGTCCTCATCATTGACGAAGCGCAGACTATCCGAGACGACATGATTTTCGAAGAGATCCGGCTGCTGCTCAATTTTCAGCTCAATGAGCGCTTTCTTCTGACGCTGGTCCTGATCGGACAGCCCGACCTCAAAGATAGAGTCACTAGAATTTCGCAGCTTGCGCAGCGGATCCCCATTCGTTATCACCTCGCCCCCTTTACGGAGGACGAGATGGAACAGTATATTCTCTTCCGTCTCAAGACGGCCGGCTGCGATCATGAACTGTTCACCAAGGACGCGCTCCAACTCGCGTTCGACCACACCAGAGGGGTCCCCCGAAGAATCAATTCTCTGTGCGATCTGTGTCTTCTCATCGGCCGCATGGAGAATTCCAAGGCGATCGACGCATCCACCGTTAAACGAGCCAGCGATGAACTGACGTAACGGTGCGCACGTCGCACGTCCTCAGGCCGGATCTCCGGCTGGACCGTCGACCAACCCTTGAGAGAGCGCCGCACCATCACGCCCTATTCCCTCGCGGTCTCACCATGCCGTGGAACTGCCGCACTCGAATCGGCCTCAGGCATCCTCGCCGAAGCGGCCTTGAAACTGCCGCAGGCGTCTAGAGGTCCCGTGCAGTGCCGCGAATAAATGACCACGGAAGATCAGCATGGCCACGGCGATCGGCGGGGTCAGGAGGGCCACCAGCCACGAGCCGGCTTCTTGAGACAGTCCGAGAATGTGCAGCCAGGCGACGAGCAGCGTGAACGGGAGGGCCAGGATCTGAAAGAAGTTCAGCCCCGCCCCTGGACCGAGTCGACTGGACACCCAAAAGAAAAACGACAGCCCCAGCGGTGCGACCACGATCGCCAGTGGCAGAAACCATTCGATCCAGTTGTCGATCACGAACTCGTAACTCTGCCGGATTACATCCAGCGGCGACCCATGTCGCACTTGGTAGATGACTTCTGGCGCAGGGTTCAGCAGGATGAAGAGCAGCAGAAACACCGCAGCGACCAGGAAGGGGCCATGAGGATTGCCCGCCAGGCCCTTCTCTAACAGCATGCTCGGTACCCAGAGCACGAAGCCCACTCCGATCACGTCCCAGAAGTAGTGCCCGACGCTGCTCCAGACGTCGCCGAAAACGACCCGCCGTGACTCCATCACCGCCTGCTCGATCAGGCTCAAGAGGGCACCGATCACAAGCGCATTGACCGCGCCAACGATGAATCCCCCCACCATGCCTAGCTGCGCGGCGACGGCAGTCGCGGCCACCAGCAGGCCACCAAACCCTACCAACGCGACGGCGATCATCCAACTCCGGGCCAGTGACCGCATCGTGGCGCGAAACGCGCCATGATACAGGGTTAGAGTGGCTCGCAGTACCTCGGTCATTGTCATCAACCCAGAGCCATTACATCAGGGGTGCGGCCTCGTCCATCGCGCAGCCGCTTTCGCAAGCAGGGTTCTCGGCAAGCACCGGGCCAGCCATTCCATCAGGGGTCCCTGCCACCCGATCGTGACCAGGAGTGGGCCACTCTCCAGCGCGGCCAATGAGGCCCTCACCACCTGGGCCGGTTGGTGAGCCGTGAGAGGGCTCTTGGGACGGAATGCGGCCGTGGCATGGAAATCAGTCGCGGTCGAGCCGGGACAACAGACCTGCACCCGCACCCCGAACGCCCGGACTTCCTCGGCTAACGACTCCGAGAATGAGATCAGAAACGCTTTCGTGGCGGCATATTCAGCCAGATAGGGTACAGGAAAGAGTCCCGCAAGCGAGGCCACGGTAATGATGCCGCCCGAGAGCCGTTCGATCATGCCTGGCAAGAATAACCGGATGCTCTCCACATTCATCTGGATGTGGAGATGGAGCATCTCTTGTATGCGCGGGAGCGGCATGGCTGTAAAATCGCCGAACAGTCCGAACCCGGCATTCAAGACGAGCAGATCCAGATGCTGGCGCCGTTGACGCGCCGCGACGTACAAACGATGCGCGGCCCCCGGTTCAGCAAGGTTCATCACTTCAAGGTACACCGCGGCATCATGCCGGCTGATGAGGTCGGACGCGAGCTGATCCAGCCGGGCCTTGTCCCGGGACACCAGTAGAAGATCGTACCCTCTCGCGGCGAGGGCGCGTGCATAGGCGGCACCGATGCCGCGGGATGCGCCTGTCACAATCGCAAAGGGGCGTTCCCCGTGCTGACCCTGCGTTCCCATTCAACGCTCCAGTCGTGAGACAATAGTCCGGACTATCCCGCGTGGTCAAGATGGGACTCGGACACGCCTATGGGACTCCGCTCGGTTCGTCCGCTTGACTGGCTTCCATTCCTCCTCTATAACCACCAGAAGCAGTCCGTGGGAGCATGCAGGAGCCGTCCATAGGGTTCTCATGGGACCGACGCCAGTCTACGCAGGTCACGCGGGGGAATCAGGAATCCCCTTCATGATGCCCCACCAGCTGATGGCCGCGATGATCATCCTGGCCTTCGCCCTCATCGTGCTCGTGGTCTTCTCCGCCCTGGCGATCCGGTTCCTCATGAAAATCCACCAGCGTGTGCGCAGGCTGGAGCAGGAACTCGGCCTCGCGGGGGATCCGCCGGGCAAGTCCCCTACTACACACTGATCTGGCGGTGCCTACCTTTCCCTCGGTCTCGAGCTAGGCGCAAAGCGGAGGTCGCGAGAGGCTTTTTCCTCAAGCCCATCTCTTGACTCGAATGACGACATGATTATTCAAAAGTCATAACGCCGGGATTATCTCGCCGAGGTAGGAGCGATCCACTATGGATATGAACCGGATGACGATCAAGCTTCAGGAGGCGCTACAAGCGGCCTCCGCGCACGCGATGCGGCGAAGCCACCAGGGCATCGACGTTGAGCATGCGCTGCTGGCGCTCCTCGAACAAGGCGAGGGCGGCATGGCCGCGCCTCTCTTCGAACAAGCCGGTGTCTCGGCGGCCGCCGTTCGCAACGCCGCCGAACAGGCGCTTTCCAAGCTGCCCCAGGTGCAGGGCCCTGGGGCCGGCCCAGGCCAGATCCACGTCACCGCCCGCCTCTCGCAGGTCCTCACCCGCGCCGAACAGGAGATGCAGGCCCTTCGGGACGACTACCTGAGCGTCGAACATATCCTGTTGGCCATGGTGGACGAGGGCGGAATCTTCCGTCGACTCGGGCTGACGCGCGACCGGTTGCTGGCGGCTCTGCAGAAAGTCCGCGGCACCCAGCGCGTCACCAGCCAGGATCCGGAGGGGACCTACCAGGCGCTCGAAAAATACGGCCGAGACCTCACCAGGCTGGCCGGCCAGGGCAAGCTGGACCCGGTGATCGGGCGGGACGATGAGATTCGACGCGTCATTCAGATCCTGTCCCGGCGCACCAAGAACAATCCGGTGCTGATCGGCGAGCCCGGTGTGGGAAAGACGGCGATCGTGGAGGGCCTCGCCCAACGGATCGTCAAAGGCGACGTGCCCGAGGGGCTCAAGCAAAAACGGCTGATCGTGCTGGATATGGGCGCGCTCATCGCGGGAGCCAAGTATCGCGGCGAGTTCGAAGAGCGGCTGAAGGCAGTGCTCAAAGAAGTCCAGGCAGCCCAAGGCCAGGTCCTGATGTTCATCGACGAACTCCACACTGTGGTGGGGGCCGGGGCCGCAGAGGGTGCCATGGATGCCGCCAACCTGCTCAAACCGATGCTGGCCCGGGGCGAACTACACATGATCGGCGCCACCACGCTGGACGAATACCGCAAGCACATCGAGAAGGATGCCGCGCTCGAGCGGAGATTCCAGCCCGTCCTGGTGGATCAGCCCTCCGTGGAAGATACCATTTCGATCCTTCGCGGCCTCAAAGAGCGGTACGAAGTCCACCACGGAGTCCGGATCAAGGACGCCGCGCTCGTCGCTGCCGCCCGGCTTTCGCACCGGTACATCGGCGACCGATTCCTGCCGGACAAAGCCATTGACCTCGTCGACGAAGCGGCGGCCCGTCTGCGCACCGAGATCGACAGCCTCCCGGCTGAGCTCGACGAGGTTTCCCGCAAGGTGCTGCAGCTCGAGATCGAACGCGAAGCGCTCCGCAAGGAGACCGATCCCGGCAGCCGCGCAAGACTCGCGACTCTGGAAGAGGAGCTCGCCGAGAAGCAAAGGGAACTCAATGCCCTGAAGGCTCGCTGGGAAGCAGAGAAGGCGTCCGTGGGTCGCTTACGTGCACTCCGACAGAAGATCGAGGGAGTAAAGCAGGAGATGGAGCGGGCGGAGCGCGCCTATGATCTCAATCGAGTCGCCGAGCTCCGGTATGGTGAATTACCCCGCCTGGAGCGTGAACTGGCCGCCGAGGAGCAGCATCTGGGCCAAGAGCAAGGTGAGAGCCGGTTGTTGAAGGAAGAGGTTGACGAGGAGGACATCGCGCTAGTCGTCAGCCGGTGGACGGGTATCCCCGTGAGCCGCCTGATGGAAGGCGAAATGGACAAGCTCCTGCGGCTTCCCGATCTCCTGCACAAGCGCGTCGTGGGACAAGACGAGGCCGTTCGGGCAGTGGCGGACGCCGTGTTGCGGGCTCGCTCGGGCATCAAGGATCCGAACCGCCCGATCGGGTCATTTCTCTTCCTCGGTCCCACCGGCGTCGGCAAGACCGAGCTGGCGCGCGCGCTGGCCGCCACGCTGTTCGACGACGAAGGCAGCATGGTCAGGATCGACATGTCGGAATACATGGAAAAGCACACCGTTGCCAGGCTGATCGGGGCGCCCCCCGGCTACGTGGGCTACGAGGAAGGCGGACAACTCACAGAGGCGGTCCGCCGCAAACCCTTCTCAGTCATCCTGTTCGACGAGATCGAGAAGGCACACCACGATGTGTTCAACGTCCTGCTCCAGGTCCTCGATGACGGGCGCCTGACGGACTCACAAGGGCGTACGGTGGACTTCAAAAATACGGTGCTGATCATGACCTCGAACCTCGGCAGCCAGGACATCCTGGAAGCGCAGCAGCGGGGCGCATCTTACGAGGAAATGCGGGCTCTCGTGATGGCCGAGCTGAGCCACCACTTCCGCCCCGAATTCCTCAACCGAGTGGACGAGACCGTGGTCTTCCATCCGCTCACCGAGGTACACCTGGCGAAGATCGTGGACATTCAACTAGCCAAGTTGCGAGAACGGCTCGCTGAACGACGGATTCCCTTGGTCCTTACCCCGGCGGCCACGGCTGACCTTGCAAAGCGGGGATATGACCCAGTCTATGGCGCGCGGCCGCTCAAACGCTTGATCCAACAGGACATCGAAACGCCGATCGCACACCTCCTGGTCAAAGGAGAGCTGCGCGACGGCGACACAGCGACGGTGGACGTCAAGAACGGCCAGATCTCAGTAATACCTACGGTTCAGGCACAGACCCACTAAGCGTCCAGGCCGACAGCAGATCCCCTTGTCACCGACTAGTGCCGTTCCAACTTATTGGCCTACCATCGGGCCAAAGATATGGTTAGCCGGTGCTTCAGGTACTACGGTGCCTACTATGGCTAAAACAGTTGGAACGGCACTAGCCGATCACCACGGGTTTTCCTTGGAGATCGGTTTCCCCCTCAGTCATCCGAGTTCGTTCGAGACGCCACTCGGTCGGCAACACTTCCAAGCGATGCCCCTTTAACGTGAGGAAATCCCCCTTCCGCACCGCCACGCGTCCGTTGTCCATGAGCTCCACGTGGAGGACCACCTGTCTGGATTCGGGGTGCGTGATCGTGACGCTGGTCGGCGTTTTGGCCAGCTCATACGCCCGACGCTCATTGAAGGCGAATGTACTGTCCACGACCTTGAGGATGATTTTGCCGGCCTCATCGAACAACACGAAGTTGAGCAGGACCGGTCCCCCCGGCCTCGGAAGTGAGAAGGTGATTTGAGGGACACCCTCGATTTCCACGGTTCCGTCCGTGTTGCGGTACAGATGCGAACCGATCTCAACGTCCATGGCGACCTCTTAGCGTCTCCCCGAGCCTCGCGCCCCGTGCCTTCCTCTACGGTTTCTTAATCCGATCCAAGATCAGCGCGACGCATCCACCTAGGAGCCCTCCGCCCACAATGGCAGTGAGGAGCTCCACCAGCTTCACTTCCCAAAGTGAACCCTGGGCTTGCATCACCTCCCGGATCCCTCCCTGGAGCATGATGACCGAGATGGCCATCGTGGCACCGATTACGAACCACCATAGGAATATTTTGAGTGAAGGCATCGATCACCGACCACAAGCTGCAGGCCAAGGTTAAGGCTGAGGTTAAGGGAATTTCTGGTCTTGAGCCTGAGTTCCTCCTCAGCCTAAACCTCAACCTGAACCTTCGGTTTGTTATATATCTCCACGCCGATCAAAGCTTCGATACTGGATCGCTTCTGCAAGATGGGCCGGCTGAATCTGATCCGTCCCAGCCAGATCCGCAATCGTCCGCGCCACGCGCAGGATTCGCCCGTAGGCCCTGGCGGACAATCCCAGGCGCGTCATGGCCTGCTCAATGAGCTCACGCCCATCCGTTCCGATCGCACAGTGCTTCTTCACATGCCGGGGTTTCAAGTGCGCGTTACTGTACACGCCGTCTCCCTGATACCGAGCCGTTTGACGAGCCCGTGCGGTAGCCACGCGATCCCGGATGGCCGCCGATGATTCCTGTTGTCCATCTCCGCCCAACTCTCGCACTGGCACCGGCGGAACTTCGATGTGAATGTCGAGCCGGTCCAACAGGGGTCCAGACACGCGAGCGCGATACCGGCGAATCTGGTGTGGGGTGCACAGACACTCCCGCGATCGATCTCCATAGTACCCGCAAGGGCAGGGATTCATCGCCGCGACCAGCATCACGCGGGCCGGATACTTCAGGGAGGCGCTGACACGGGTCAGCGCAACCGTTCCGTCCTCGATCGGTTGCCTCAGACCATCCAGTACATGCCGTTTGAACTCGGCAATCTCATCCAGGAACAAGACCCCATGATGAGCGAGAGACACCTCTCCCGGACGCGGAAAGGTCCCGCCGCCGATCAGTCCCGCATCGGAGATGCTGTGATGAGGTGCCCGGAAGGGCCGAGTCGTGATGAGTGGACGCCCTTCGCTCAAGAGCCCTGCCACGCTGTGAACCCGGGTGGTTTCGATGGCCTCTTCCGGCACTAAGGGCGGCAGGATGCCGGGCAGGCGACGCGCCAGCATGGTCTTCCCAGAACCCGGCGGGCCGATCATCAAGATATTGTGCCCGCCCGCCGCCGCGACCTCCATCGCCCGCTTGGCATGCTCCTGCCCCCGGACATCGGCAAAATCATCCTCCTCCACGGTCCGTGAGCCGAGGAGAGCCGAACGGTCCACCGTCGCCGGCGGAATCGGGTGGGTTCCGCGCAGGAACTCCACCGCTTCGGTGAGCGTGTGCACGGGATAGGCGGTCAAGCTCTCGACCACGGCTGCTTCCGTGGCATTCTCGGCGGGCAACACCAACGCATGCATTTTCGAGCAAGCTATGCCGATCGAGAGCGCACCCACCACCGGCTTCACCCGACCGTCGAGCGACAGCTCACCGACCAGCACGCGACCCTCCACTGCCTGCGCCGGAAGGACTTCCTGGGCCACCAAGATGCCCACGGCGATGGCCAGGTCCAGTCCGGACCCCTCCTTTTTCAAATCCGCCGGCGCGAGATTGACCGTGATCTTTTTGACCGGGAATGAGAAACCGTTGTTCTTCAGCGCCGCCCGAACTCGGTCACGACTCTCCCGGACGGTGGCATCCGGCAGGCCGACGACGGAGAACTGGGGCAGCCCGCCTCCGATGTCCACCTCGACTTCAACCAGATGGGCATCCAATCCAAGCAGCGTGGCACTCAACAGCCTGGCCAGCACCGATTCCTCCCCAGGATCGCCTGCGGTTAAGGTTCAGGGTGACACGGTAGAAACGCGTGGAAGCCGATTTTTTCCCTAGCCTTAACCTGAGCCTCAACCTTCTCTCCGCGTAGACGTTCCGGGATTATAGGCATGCCCTTGCGGGTTTTCAACACAGTCCTGTGGAGTTGTGTATAATACGCCCCATGCGTTCTGGCCTGGCACGCATTCACCCTCCCCTCCCCTCATGCTCGTTCGTTGCATCCTGCCGTTGGACCACCTGGCTGGCGCTGGTTGCGCCCTCCGCGGTCGCAGTCGCCACTGCCGTCACTCCGTTGCTGGAGCAGCCCACGTTCGGACAAGGCCTGCCGCCAGAGGCGGGAAGTTGGACAACCCTGGCGCCTGCACCGTCTAAGCGCACCGAGGTGGCGGCAGCGGCCCTCGGTGGCAAGATCTATGTCGTCGGCGGATTCAACGAGCCCAGTCTCGGCAATCTGACGAGACTAGCGGTGAGCAACGCTCTGGAAGAATATGACCCGGCGACGAACCGATGGGCGACCAGAGCCCCACTTCCCAAGGGCCTGCATCACACCGCTGCCACAACGGTGGGAAGCCGGCTGTACGTGATCGGCGGCTTCACCGTCTCGCTGTTTTCCCTCTGGCAGCCCGTCGCAAGCGTTTATCTGTACCAACCTGAAACCGATGCCTGGATTGAACGGGCCCCGATGCCTACTCCGCGCGGAGCGCTGGCCGTGACCGAATATGAGGGTAAGCTCTTCGCGATCGGCGGTTACGATCAGGGCGGGAATTCGGCGGCTGTGGAAGTCTACGATCCCGGCAGCAACTCCTGGAGTGCGAAAAGTCCTCTCCCCACCCCCCGCGACCACCTCGCGGCTGCTGCAGTCGGCCAGCGGATGTATGCCATTGGCGGTCGGCTTAACAGGGACTACAGCCGGAACCTGGCCGTCACGGAAGCCTATGACCCGGCTGCGGATCGATGGACGCGAGTTGCCGACCTCCCGACTCCACGAAGCGGGATTACCGCCGGGGTCATCCGGGGCAAGATCTACGTGCTTGGGGGGGAAGCCCCTGAAGGGACGTTCCGGACAAACGAAGCCTACTCGCCTGACTCCGATCGATGGGAGACGAAGACGCCCATGCCGACCGGCCGCCATGGGTTGGGGTCCGCTGTCGTCAACGATCGCCTCTATGTGATCAGCGGAGGGCCAACTCCCGGCGGATCGTTTAGCAATGTCAATGAACTGTACAGTCCCGCGAGTGGGCCGGCCGCCGAACCGGCAGGCAGGCGTGCCTCTGCCACACACGTGGGGGCTGTCATGTCTATGCTCGCGGTCTTTCAAGACGCCCAGGTCCTCCCTCGCGAGAACAGCCAGGAGGCCAACCAACTCATTAAGGCCCTCATTCAGCTCCAGGCCGCGTTTATCAAGAGCACTCAGCCAGGCGTGAGGCGCTGGTTCACAGAGGCTCTGACAGCGGGATTGGGAGATCGGGCCCCGGCGGCCCTCGAGGCATTTCCCATCGAAGGCTGGACCTCACAGTCGTTGGAGGCGATTGTGGACTATGCAGCGGCCCATCCGATCTGGGGCCAGCCCGGTATGGCGGAGACCTTTCGCGCTTACAACCTGGAGCAGAGCGACTTCGATCTGGTCGCCCGCACCTTTCGGACTGCGCGCAGTCGGCTGGCGGAGCGCGGAGGGGACCTTCACGCAGTGTATGCATTGCGCCGGAACGAGATGCCCGGCGCCAAGGTGCGTGATGAGTGATCGGTAATGAGTGATGGTTGGAAGTCGTAAGGCGTGAGGAGTGAGGGGTTAGGCGGGGAACATATGGTTAGTGGACAGGGGTTGGTGGTCAGTGGGCGGTAAGGACTGAGTTCTGTAAACTGTCAATTGAGAGCTGAAAGCTGATCGCTGAAAGCCGAATTATGACGCGTCCCTCATCACGCATGACTCATCACCATCCAAGGAGGGGATCATGGCCACCAAAGCCTACATTCTCATCAAGGTCAAGGCGGGCAAGACGAAGGACGTGCTGAAGGCGCTCAGGAAAATCACCGGCGTTGAGCAGGCTCATCCTTGCTTCGGCCAGCCGGATATCTTCAGCTTCGTGAATGTCGCGGATGAGAAGGCTCTCTCTGACGTAGTGATCACCAAGATCCACACGATCGACGGCGTGGAGGAGACGGACACCCATATCGTGGCAGAAACCTGAGCACTTCGGTTGCGGCGAGGATTGTTTCATCGAACTGATCAGGCTAGCATTCGCCCGCCGGACTTGGATGGTTGACCGGCAGCCACTCACGTCATATCGCGCTACTGGGAAAGCGGATGGTCGAAACCAGGGAGGAGGCCTGCGTGCGTGAACGGACCTCTCCCGCGCAGGATCAGGAGCTTACTCCTTCGCCAAGGCGACGGGGCCTCCCCCCTGCTCCGCCGATCGGTAGCAGGCATCCGCGACCTCGACGGCACGCTGCCCGTCCAATCCGGTCACTGGCATGGGATCGCCACGCTCGAGCGCAGTGACAAATCCCTCAAGCACGGCGACGATCGTCGGGCGATCCGTTACCGACCATTCCTTCACTGCCTGAGAGGTGAGGTGGCTGAGGCGGTGTCCGATCCAGTCCGCGCTCACCTGCCCGTGGTCGCCAACCCATTCTAGCCGTCCGGTCCGTCCAGCCGAGACTCGCGAGACTTCGAGGACGCACGCCAACCCGCTCGTGGTGCGAAGACTCACCAAGGCCAGGTTCTCCGGCTTCCCAGGCCCGGGACCGCTGAGCTCACAGCGCACCTGCGCCACCTCCTCGCCGGTCATGAAACGGACCAGATCCAGGAGATGCACACCGATTTCCAGAAGGACTCCACGGCCGGCATAATCCGGCGGTTCTCGCAAGATATCGGGCCGCGGCACGGCGCGCATGGTCAAGACCAGATAGCGTGGGGTCCCGACAGACCCCCGCTCGGCCTGCAAGGCCTGGATCGCCCCATCGAACCGAAGGGTCTGCGCGGTCATCAGCGGGACCCTCGAGGACTCCGCGGCACGGACCATCTCGTCCGCCTCGGGACCGCTGGTGGCCAGAGGCTTCTCGATCAGGATGGGCTTTCTCGCGCGCACCGCTTCGAGACAGATAGGCCGGGTCAGTGACGGCGGCGTCACCACCACGATGGCCTGGACTGCGGGGTCCGCAACGAGGTCTTGATAGTGCTGATAGAACCGGAGGGCGTGGTGTTTGGCAAATGACGTCCCCGCGGCGATGTCGCGGCGGCAGACCGCCACCAGTCGGGCTTTTGGAAGTGGTTCCAAGAGATGCCGGGCATACCTCATCCCGTGCCGGCCCAATCCGATCAGCCCGATACCCAGGGGCATCGCCACAGGCTCCTTCCCTACTTTCACCCGTCAGCCAGAGACAAGAGGGCCGTGTCCACGGACACGGCCCTCCGTACAGCTCATCCCGTCGAGGCGGAGTCTGAGCCTAAGACCCCTGCCCGGCTGGGCTCCCTCCTCCGCCTCCCCAGGAACGGTCCCGCTTCTCCAGTGGCTTGGCCTCATTCACCACGAGCGCCCGACCTTGACAGTCCGTACCGTTCAGAGCAGCAATGGCCTTCTGGGCCTCTTCAGGCGTGGACATCTCCACGAATCCGAACCCGCGCGATCGGCCGGTGAAGCGATCCGCGATCACTTTCGCGGACGTCACGGTGCCATGCTGGGCGAACAGATCTTGCAGCTGCTGATCGGTGAATGAGTACGGCAAACTGCCGACATAGAGCCGACTACCCACGGAGACCTCCTCTTCTGGTTCGAAGACCAGGCCGTGCGGTGCAAGACCGCAAGGCCATCACGTCCTAATTTTATTCTATGCCGCCTCCCTGAGCACGTCAATGAAGGCCATCCGATTGACAACCCTCAAAAGCCCTCGTTATAGTACAGCTCCGCTCAGCGGTCCTCAGCCAATCCGGTGATCCACGAACAGAGGCATGATGTCTGAACGGGTTCCACCTTTTCTCCTCGCCCAGATCGGTACCAACGCGGTCAGGTTCCCGAGCGGCGCGCCGATGCCCAGCATATCGGACGCTTCTGTTGATCCCTATGCAAAGTCCCGCCTCCCCAAGGAAGTCCAGGTCGAAGGGTTGCTGTTCTGGCCACAGGAGAAAGGAACCTATCCCGGCCTCATCGTCCTGCACGATTGGTGGGGACTAAATGTTCAAATCAAGGACCTGGCCGACCGGCTGGCCTGCGAGGGCTATACCGTTCTCGTTCCGAACCTGTACGGGCGACAGGGAGGGATGGTGACCGCCAATGCAGAAGTCGCCGAGGCGCTGATGGCCCGAGTCAAAGAAACTGACCTACTCCAGGACCTCGTGTCTTGTTGCGATTACTTGAACACGCGCGATCACGTGAAGCGGAACATTCACGGAGTCGTTGGGTTCGGAATGGGTGCCTCGCTTGCGATCCGATTTGCCTGCCACCGAAAGCTGTTACGCAGCGCGGTCGCGTTTTACGGCAAGATCATCACGCCGTTGAGCCTCCTCAAGGATCTCCATTGTCCCCTGCTCTATCACCATGCCGGTGCCGACGAGTCGATCGGTGCGGAGCAGGTCGGGCAACTGCAGCAGGCGGGCAAGGAGTACAACAAACGGGTCGAAATCAAGACCTACGAGGGAGTCCCGCACGCGTTTTGCAACGATATGCTCCCGGACGTCTACCACCCCCAGGCCGCCGCGGCGGCCTGGGACGGCACGGTTGAATTTCTCCAGGACTGTTTCAAAGCCTGTCGCTGAAGGTCCCAACCACAATCGCCGTCCGTCGGATTGTCGCGTTGGATGCCGCAGAACTGCTCCTGATGCGATTCAGCAGTCACCGACCATTGAATCTGACAACCCATGCACTCCGCCTCGTATGTCGTGCACTGGCGGTGGGGACCCTGCTGGGAGGGTCTCCCGATCCTCTGGTTTGGGCCACATTCACTGAGGCCCCTAATTTTGATCAGATCCTACGCACCTACAATGTCGCCCTGGCCTCAGTCGCCTCCGATACAGAGGCGTTGGCGCTGTTCTCATCCCGCGTTGGGCCAAGCCTGGGTCTGAATGCTCCAGCCCTTGCTGCCGGCCGGTCCGGGAATGCGCCGACGAGCAAGCTAGCCGACGAACCAGCAGGGGCCGAGCTGAGCGTGGCCTCGGTCGAGCTCATTGCCGAGCTTGCAGCATGGCGTCTCGCTTCCGCGCTCCAAGAGGCCGCTGAATCTGCCGACCCCGCCAGCCTTTCCACTGTGATTGAGCAGGCCGCGGCGCAAGAAGGCTGGCTGGTCCAAGGAACGTCTCGGCCGGACCTCCGTCACGCATTGACCTTGGGCGCGGTGCTGAAGGCCGGCCCGACCTCCGGATCCTCACACTCAGCTGGCTCCCGACATGACCCCCAATATGAGGCGTACCTGGATCGAGCCTATCCGCGTCTCGCCGGGCCGGATACCTCATGGATTGCGGTGGCAGAACGTGAGGGCCTGGCCGGGATCCGCCGGCGTTTGATGGAGTTTTGGGACAAGCCCGGAAATCCCGACCCGGACCAACAAGTTGCAACCGCTGCCCCGAAGGACCGAGAGGACCTCGCTGCAGACTATTTCCAGACCCGCCTTCGCCCACTGCTGACGGCGCAACTGGTAGCCCGCGCCATCCGGCAGGAAAGCCAGGCCGAGCAGCAGGCTCGCTCGGCCTGGTATCGTCTCCAGAACTGGCGTGAGAGGCTGAGTGAGAAAAAAGGGCTGGCCCGCCTCTGCGGTACCTGGCAGTGGACCGTGCATAACCATCAGAATCACCAGGAGCACAAGATGATCGTCACCTTCTCACCACCGGACAGCCCACTCGCTTCCGAGCCGCGACCGGCGAAACTCGTTGTCCTGGCGGATGGGGTGTACTTGCGATGGGAATTTCAGGGAGGCTACCAGGAAGATAGCTTGCTGTTCACCGGGGAGGGGCAACGACTCGAAGGGAGTTTCGTGAACTCGGCCGGCGCCTGGGGGTCCATTACCGGAAAGCGCATGACCCGCTGTACGAGTGAGTGATGAGGCAGGGTCCTCATACTCATCCGGACTGGGCATCGGGATCAATTGATCTCCGTCCGACATCAAAGAACCAGTCTTCATCCTGCCGTTCCGTATCCGACATTCATCATGCGGTCTAAATCATCCATGATGCCGCGCTCATGCCAGTGCGATACCAACCCGTGTGCCAACCGGAGGAAACCTTGAGCCCGCGCATAAAGGCACGGAGCGAGGGGGGTATGCCCCACGCAGACACGCTACGCGTCAATGGCTCGCTCCCCACCCGCGGTCATCTTTCACACAACGCAGGAAGGAACAATTTTTGGCCCGCCGCCCCACCCAATGAGCCTCAAGTCCTCGAACAATGTACCCCCTCCTCCCTCAAGACGGCGCGGGGACCAGCCGATAGATGTACAGTCACGTCCTTATCCATGAGGAGAACGTTGATGGAGGTCATTCAGGACATGGGCGATCAGGGAATGGCCACGCGGGATCCCTTGTCCGGGCTTCTGACACAGGCAGCATTCGAGCAGCACTGCCAGACCTGCAAGAACGGTTTGCCGCATGGCCAGCGGGACCGTGTCCTCGCCCTGCTCTCGGTCGAACAGTTTCACTCGATTCGCGATACCTTTGGAGATGTCGTCTGGAACCAGACGGTCGACCTCATGGGGCACATGATTCGGTCGGCAATCGACCCTGGGGACCTCGCCGCCCGGTACGGCGAATCCGGCTTCATCATTCTCCTCGCCGAAGGCACCCGAGCGAGCGCCGAAGCGGTGGTGATGCGCGTCCGGGCGGCCATCGAGAAGGCCAATGATGCCGGTGCCCTGCCGACCTTACTGAGCGTCAGCGTGAGCCTGGCCTCAGGCCGAGATCTGTCCTGCGCGGACCTTATCGCCCTGGCTCAGAGGCGAATGGATGTCGAGAAACTGCGGGAGGGCGTCACGACGGCAGCGCGCTCGTCCGCGATCTTCGACCCCACGACCGGGGCTGTCATGGAGGCGATCACCCAGGCCGTAATCCTGGTCGTCGATGACGAGCCGGCCATCCTGACCTTTGTCCGAGACACCCTCTGCGAGTCCGGCGGCGAGATCCTGAGCGCAACCGGCGCGGACGAAGCAATCGCCCACCTCCGCGAACGCAAGGTGGACATCGTGATCATGGATATTCATCTCCCCGGCACCAGCGGGCTAGAGATGCTCAAGCGGATCCGGCTGATCGACCCGACGGTGGTGGTCATCATGATCACGGGCTCCCACGACCTGCATCTTGCCGTCCGCGCGATTCGGTGTGGGGCCGACGACTACCTTCTCAAACCCTGCCAGCCACAGGAACTGCGCAACAGCGTCTGCCACGGGTTTATGAAGCGACAGCTCATCCTGGGCGGGAAGGCTTACCAAGCTCTGTTGGAAACGCAAGTCCGGCAGCGGACGCACGAGCTCCAGCAAGTGATCCGGCACCTCGAGAGCACCTACCGGGCTACGCTCAAAGCGCTGGGAGCCGCACTGGACACGCGTGATGTCGAGACCCATTCGCATTCCGAACGGGCCGCGCAATACGCGTTGACGCTGGGCCGGCTCCTGAACATGAGCGACTCGGATCAGGTCACGCTGGAGCGCGGTGTCTACCTGCACGATATCGGCAAGATCGGCCTCCCGGACCGCGTGTTGCTGAAGCAGGCCGGGCTGACGAAGGAGGAGTGGAAGATCATGCGGCAGCACTCTCTCCTGGGCTACCGGTTGGCGTCGCGGGTGGATTTTCTGAAAGGGGCCTCGAAAATCATCCTGGCTCACCACGAGCGGTATGACGGGCTCGGCTATCCCTTCGGCCTGAAAGGTGATGGCATCCCCCTCGGGGCCCGGGTCTTCAGCGTGGTCGATGCCCTGGATGCGATGACGTCCCACCGGCCATATCGGAAGGCAAAGTCATTTGACCACGCACGGGAAGAAATCCGCAGGTATAGTGGGAGCCAATTCGATCCCACCGTGGTGGAGGCGTTCCTCTCGGTACCGCCACGCACCTGGAGCGACATGCGGGAAGCCATCAACCACCAGGCTTCCGATCCCTCCGTGGTCGAAGATGGTGAACTTCTCCGGCATACCCTGTTCTCGACCGCCACTACCAATGCGCAGCTTGAAACCGACGGGTGAGCAAGTTGAGACAAAGGCACGAACCGACTACCTCGCCGCAATCTCGCCGGCTCGCTTGACCCTCAACTTCCCTGTCAGTCGGTTCCCCCGCTCCTGAGGCTATCAGCTGAATTCAGGCTGCAACACCGACTGGAGCTTGGCCTTCAGTCGGATAATCGCCTTCGTGTGAATTTGACAGACCCTCGACTCGGTCACATGCAGGACCTGCCCGATTTCCTTCATCGTGAGTTCATCGAGATAGTAAAGGGTGAGGACGAGCCGCTCCTTTTCGGGCAACTGCTGGATGGCCTCTCCGATCATCTCCCTCACATTGCTGGTGACCACCGTGGAGAGAGGATCCGGATATTTTGTGTCCGCCACCATCCGCATGTACCCGCGACCTTCCACATCCTGGGCCTCGAGATCCTGCAGGCTGAGCATCACCGCTCCACGCGACCGAAGGAGAAAGTCATCGAGTTCAGAGACAGACATGTTCAGCGCGGCAGCGACCTCTCCGTCCGTCGGCGGCCGCCCCAGCCTCGCCAGAAGGTCCACGTGGGTCTTTTGCAACAACCGGATCCGTTCCTGGACCGAGCGCGGGATCCAGTTCATCGAACGGATCTCGTCCAGCATCGCTCCACGAATCCGGAATCCCGCGTAGGTCTTAAACTTGGCCTCGCGCAGAGGATTATACTTGCCCATCGCATCCATGAGCCCGATCACGCCGGCAGAGACCAGATCCTCCGCATCCAAGTGAGCCGGAAGTCGGAAGGCCAAGCGATGCGCCATCATCTTGATCACGGGGGCGAACTCCTGGATCACGCGTTCTCGCTCTGCCTCCTGTAATGCCAGAAGCCGGCCGGCTCTTTCATCGGTGACTTGACTCATGGTCATGGTGTTTTCTCCCCCGTGTTTCGGCATCGCCGGCACTCCCCATCGCGCGATCCGCATAAAAAACAGATAAGCGCGCGCATACGTCGTGTGTGGAATGGCACAAAGCTGCCAAGAGTCAGCAAATTCCGTACCGCGCGAACATAGTCTCGGTGCTGCTGGAGAATGGCAGATTTACGCTGGCTTTACGCTTCGGCAGGTATGCAAAATCACGGCAGAGTCAACGATGCGGAGGCACGACCGCGCCCGGCGGTCAAATGATTGACGGAACTGCGGAGAACCACCTTAGTGAGCCCGCACGATACGGGCGAAGGCACTGGGCGCAATTTGACGCAGTGCGGGGCACCCATTGCCGTTCAGGGTGCATGGGAGGGGCTCGACGAACCCTCACGAATGATGCGGGCTAGGCGTACATTTCGCCCTGAAGCTTGGCATCCAATCCCTTGCGCTTCAACTTCTCTACTAAGGTCGTTCGATTCAGACGCAGAAGCTGCGCCGCCTTGCTGGTCACGCCGTTCGCTTGGCGCAACGCTTCTACGATCAAACGGTTCTCGTATCGTTCAAGCTCCTTCACCAAGTTGATCCCAGCCTGACTGAACATGATGGGCTGCTCCTCGACGCTCCCTTGGGCCGGTGCGGCCTCTCGAATTTTCACCGGGAGGTCAGCCAGCGTGATGCTCCCGCTCTTCTTGAGGATCACGAGGCGTTCGATGAGGTTTTCCAGCTCGCGGATGTTGCCCGGCCACGAATACTGCACCAGGCGGGCCATGGTTTCAGGCTCCACACCGCGCAATGCGCTGTTCTTCTTCTTGTTGAACAGATCGAGAAAATGGTCGAACAGAATAGGAATGTCGCTCTGCCGTTCCCGGAGCGGCGGCATCGTGACCGGAATCACATTCAAGCGGTAGTAGAGGTCCTTTCTGAATCGACGCTCCTGAACCGCCTCTTCGAGGTCCTGGTTGGTAGCCGCAATGACGCGTACATCGACATGGATGGTCTTGGTCCCGCCGACCCGCTCGAAACAGCGTTCCTGGAGCACGCGTAGCAACTTGACCTGGAGTGGCAGGGTCAACTCGGCAATCTCGTCCAGAAAGATTGTCCCGCCGTGCGCCATCTCAAATCGACCCATCCGTGCATTCAAGGCACCCGTAAAGGCGCCCTTTTCGTGTCCGAACAGTTCTGACTCCAACAGGTTCTCCGGGATCGCGCCGCAGTTGACCGCCACCAGCGGCCGGTCGCGGCGCATGCTGTTGAAATGCAACATGCGGGCGACCAACTCCTTCCCGGTCCCGCTCTCGCCCAGGATCAGCACGGTGCTGTCGCTGTCGGCCACCTTTTCGATGAAATCGTGCGCCGTTCGCATGGCATCGCTGGTTCCGATCAGGTGCTCCAGGCGGAATTTGTCCCGGACGGATTTCCGGAGCAGCATATTCTCCTGCCTGAGACGCTTGAACTCCAGCGCTTTCTTCATCACGATGGACACGGCTTCGAGGTCCAAGGGCTTCGTCACGAAATCGTAGGCCCCCGCCTTCATGGCTTGCACCGCGCTCTCAATCGTGCCGTAGCCGGTCATCACAATGCACGCCATCTCGGCATCCAGGTGCAGGACCTGTTCGACTACCTCCAGGCCGTCCATGACCGGTAACCTCAGATCCGTGATCACCAGGTGTACCGGTGAATCCTTCACCGCCTGGATTGCAGCCGGACCGTCAGCAACGGCCGTAACCTGGTAGCCTTGATCCTCCAGGAATCCCTGCAGGACGCGGCGGACCCCTTCCTCGTCGTCAACGACTAGGATATGCGCCTGATTCATATGCCTCCAGCAGACGAATCGGTGACTCTGACAGCCCCAGACATCCGGAACTCTTCAGACCCCTTAGGAACACTCCCCCTGAGGGTCGGACTCGGCTTGCCACGATGAGGCTGGCCCGCGAGCCGGAATGCGCGAGGTCTGGGGTACTTTCGACCGGGCCGGAAGGAAGTCGTGTGCGGACGCCTTCTCGATCGGCGCCCTTCAGGAGTCCGTGAACGTCCGTGTTGGAAGACATCGTTGCGCTAACCACTCGACCGTCATGAGATGAGCCTAATTTGCAAGGTCGAGTTTATCACATAAAAATAAAATTCGGGCAATCTTTTTGTGAATAGGCTGTGCACAATTTTGTTCATAGCGGTGCCATCAAGGTTGACAAACACTCAGAGAATCGTCGAAGGGCACGATTCCGCTGGCCTGAAGGGTGATAATCGCCCGGTGCCCAACCTCGGGCGGACCTCCCTGTGGATCGATGAGGATCAATCCGGTCTCGCGTTTGTATGACCGAAGGTTGGCACGAGTTTTGGTTTGGGCTTACATTTTTACCAACCCAGCTGATCTCCGGCACCAGTCGGTCGTACATGCATTTCACTCGGCCAAGGTGCGCTGCAGCCGCTTCCGTCCTGGAAGATGGAGTGTGCTAGGATGTGCGTTACGGTGCGGCACTCCTGATCAACCACTCAACAGAGCACGTCGCACGTCCGGAGGCATGAGGCAGTCGATGAACGTGAAGGGGATCATTCTTTGGCTATGCGCCGCCGTGTGGTTGCCGATCGCCGGCGACGGCTGCGCGACCAACCCTTACACGGAGCGAGGGCAGCTTTTGCTCGTGTCCTCCGACTACGAGATGCAACTCGGAGCCCAAGCTTATCAGCAGGTGCTCAACGACCCCAAGCTCCGCATTTCCCAGGATCCGAAAGAAGTGGACCCGGTGAAGCGGGTCGCCGATCGCATCATCGCGGCGGCCAAACGATCGAAGTATGCAGAGACCGCCCAGCGCTTTGATTGGCAAGTCTCGGTCATCAAGGACGATAAGACGCAGAACGCCTTTGCCCTACCCGGAGGCAAGATTGCGGTGTACACGGGCATTTTCCCGGTCGCCAAGAACGAAGCCGGCCTGGCCGCCATCATGGGCCATGAGGTCACCCATGCGCTGGCCCGCCACGGGGCGGAACGCATGAGCCAAGGCATCCTTGCCCAGGTCGGCATCATCGGCACCGCCATCGCCTTGGAGACACAGCGAGCCAGTTCCGAGACCTCCCGGGCGGCGATGGCAGCGGTGGGGCTTGGTGCACAGGTCGGCGTTCTGCTTCCCTTCAGCCGGAAGCACGAATCGGAGGCGGACTATATCGGCTTGCTGCTCGCGGCCCAGGCCGGCTATGACCCACAAGAAGCCGTCCGGGTCTGGGAACGGATGGAGCGGGCTGGTGGAGGCCAACCGCCCGAGTTTCTCTCCACCCATCCGAGTCACGGGACACGGATCGAGCAGCTGCAAGGATGGATGCCCGAGGCCCTGAAATTCTACGCGCAGGCGGCCAAAGCTCCGTCGGCACCGGACCTCCCGCGATAAATCCGGCATCAGGTTGAGATCGACGTCGAGGCAACGGCGTCAGCCTTCGGGTGGGCTCACAGGACATCCTGGAACATGGCTCGGTAGTGGCGGTACCAGTCACTCTGGAAGCGCTCCTCGGGATCATACTTCCGCTTCAACCTGAGAAAGTCGGCGAACTGGGGATAGCAGGTCTCCACCTGCGTGCGGGTCGCCCACCGGTGATAGGTCAGATAGTAGCTCCCGCCATAGGGGATGGCCCTCTCGATCAGGCCTCGGAAGGCGCGGGCGGCGCTCTCGAGGCCCTGCGGGTTGTGCACGACGTGCAGGTTGAAAATGACGCAGACATAGGCTTCTCTGGCCCACACCAAGAAACTCTCCTTGTCCTTCTCGATCAGCCGGATGGTCCCGTAGATGAGATTCGCCTTGTTCTCGAGAAAATCCGTTCGAACATCTGCCAGGAAACGACCCAGCGCCGACCTTGGCACATAAATTTCGGTGATCATCTCGCTTCCTTTCTCTACCGAGCCCAGTCGCCGATCCAGGGACTCATGGTAATTGTCCAGGTACAGGCTGATCTGGTGCGTGTCTGACCAGTAGAGTTGGCCTGACGTCGAAAGGTAGTAACGGGAGTACTCATCAAAAGCCCGCTTCTTCTCGACATGAGAGAGATAGAACAGCCGGTTCCACTCCGCCTCCGAGAGCTCCTTTTGACGTTCGGGCACCGGTCGGCTTGCCTCCACTGGCCTGTAGCACGAGAAGACGCCCTGACGGAGAAAGTCGCCCGAGGAGGGGTCCGTGGCATACTGATAGTCGCCGAACAGGAAGCCGTCCGCCACGCGTTGCCCGAACGCGGACATCAGATTTTCCACCGGGATGACCTCCACCACCCGTTCCAGTTTTCGCCGCGGCTCAAGCCGCAGGGTGACGGAGGCGATGACTCCGAATAACCCATAGCCGCCGATGGCCAGCCGGAACAGTTCGGCATTCTCCCCGCGGCTGCACGTCCGGAGCGTGCCGCCTGCATCCACCAGCTCGAAGGACTCGACGTCGGCGATGAAAGGCTTGAGGTGCAGGCCCCTTCCGTGGACGTTGGCCGAGAGCGCGCCGCCGAGGCTCAGACGGTCTGCGCCGGTCTGCTTCTGGATGATCCCCCACTGGTGAGACTGTCCGGCTTGCCGCCGCAGCAGGTCGCCGATCAGCTCCGGCCACTGGATTCCGGCTTCCACCCTGACCTGCCCCTTGGCGGGGTCGAACCCCAGTACCCGGCTCATGCCGGACATGTCAGTCAGGATGGTGCCGCTCCCGAATTGCTGGCCTCCCATCGCGTGCCTTCCCCCGGCGATACTGATGGCTTTCCCATCCGTTCGGGCCGCCCGGACGATCCTCTGGAGACTCTCGACCGAATCAGGCCTGACCACCTGAGCAACGTGCGTGAGATTCAACTGTGAGTGAATGTCGTTCACCGGTGTGCCGTCTGGCTCGACCAATCGCCTGACACAGCCGGTCGGCCAGCAGGCGAACATCGCACTCCCGATCAGGAACTGCCGACGAGTCAGCATGGCCGTTTCACGCCTCCCTAACACGCGGGGCCGCCAGGAACCACCTGGCGCCGCAGAAGATCAGATACAGGGCCACCGCCTGCAACAGATGATACAGCGCGTTGTGGTTGAAATAGATGGGATGAAACCCGACCCGACCCTGCTGGAGGCCCGAAGCCACGAGAGTCAACAGCAGACCCATGAGGGCGAGACACACCGGGCGCGCTCGAGTACGCTGATACGCAAGCGAAAAGACGATCATGAGGAAGAAGACGCCCAGCAAGTAATGGCCGATTGCGAGGGAAAAGGACCGCGTCACGAATAGCACCAGGGCGCAATAGACGGCAAATACGAGTGTCGCGCACAGCGTGATGAGTCGGACGACGCGTAGGGAGAACTGAATGTGCGCGCCGATGGCCCAGGTCGACAGCGCGGCGCTGCCCAGGGCGATCATCGTGGCGGGCCACAGGATCGCACGGCCAGTCGTCCGAACGTCCAGAAAAAACCCGTGGACGGTTCCGCCGGCGAGTGCGGCTACGCCAATCGACAAGAAAAACAGCGCGAACCACCTCCGAAGCCGTGGCTGGGCGGTCGCCTTTCGAAAGAGCAAGACGGCGAACGCCGCGCATTCAAGGGCCAGGCCGTAGTCCGTGAGCGTGACGTCCGGTTCGGTCATTCGGGCACACCCCTGAGCTGACAAGGAGACAAACTGACTTGGAAAGTTCTCAGTTCTCAGTGTTGAGCTCTTAGTGTTCAACTCAACACTAAGAACTCACACCGCAAAACCTGAATCAGCCCGGCAGCTTGTCAGCTCAGCCCTCCTGTGATAGTACTCCAGCACGAACAAGTATCCGGCCAGGACCCAGTGAAAGACAATGGGGATCGTTCCCCCGAACCGCCGCCGACACTGCCCCATGGCAAGACTCAGAGAGTGTGGGCAAGATCTTGATCAGTGCTCCAGTGACTGGGTCAATAGCAAACGCGGTCACACTGTTGGAACTGGCGTTGGTTACGAGCACGAACTGGCCGACTGGGTCGACGGTCACTGAGCTGGCTCCCCCCTGGTGCATATAGGGAGCCAGCAACCTGTGCTAATATCCCAGAATCCTCGTTGCGCGTAAACGCCCTAATAGTGGACGCGCTAGAATTGGCGACATAAATAAACCTCCCGGATGGGTCGATAGCTACGGAAGAGGGAACACTGCAGAGACGATGCATACGGTCCGACCACCCAATAGCATCTTTTCCGACCTGGAAGAGCCCATCCGTGCCGAGCTGTTCGGCGTCGAGCGCCTCGAGCAACACGCTGAAAGTCTTGCGGCTGCGCAGATAGTTTTCGCCGAATCGAGGCAGGGTCGGCTGCTCACTCCGCGCGTCCTGGAGAACGGGCGCGTGTTGCTGGAGTCCTACCGGGCCATTGCCCGTGCGATTCAGGAGGAGCATGCGATTACCTCCGCAGCCGAGTGGCTGGTCGATAACTTCCACATCGTCGATGAACAGCTTCGCGAGATCCGCGATGACCTGTCCCCCGGCTTTTATCGCCAATTGCCCAAACTGGCCGCCGGTCACTTGCAGGACTATCCGCGCGTGTTCGGTGTGGCGTGGGCGTTCGTGGCGCACACGGACAGTCGATTCGACCCGGAACTGCTGCGCCGCTTTGTGACGGCCTACCAGCGCGTGCAACCGCTCACCATCGGTGAGCTGTGGGCCGTGGCCATCACGCTGCGCGTGGTGCTGGTGGAAAATCTGCGCAGGCTGGCGGAGCGAATCGTTTGCAGCCGCGCCGCGCGCCAGGAAGCCGACAGGCTGGCCGACAGCCTGCTCGGTACAGGCGGCCAGTCTCCGGTGTCCCCATCGACAGCCCTGCGCCGCTTTGAGAATCGGCCTCTGGCGACGGCGTTTGCCGTGCAGCTCGTTCAGCGCTTGCGTGACCTGGATCCCAAGGTGCGCCCCATCCTGCTGTGGCTCGACGAGCGCCTGGCCGCGCAGGGCACCACCGCCGACGACATGGTCCACGCCGAGCACCAGCAGCAGGCGGCCATGAGCGTCACCGTGCGCAACATTATCACCAGCATGCGCTTGACGTCTGCCTTTGTCTGGCCGGACTTTTTTGAGAGCGTCAGCCTGGTGGACGAGATTCTTCGTCGCAGCACCCACTTCGCCGAGATGGATTTTGCCACCCGAGACAAATACCGCCATGCCATCGAGGATCTCTCACGGGGCTCGGGCTACTCGGAAATTGAAGTGGCTGAACGTGTCGTGCAGCGCGCTAACCAGGCGCGCGTTGAGCCGCGCGACGGCGCACAGCCACCCCAGGACCGGCACACGGAGCCTGGCTATTACCTCATCTCGCAAGGACGTCTGGCCTTTGAGCGCGAACTCGGGTTTCGGGTCTCCTGGAAGCGCTGGCTGCTGCGTGTGTATGTCCGAGCCGCGGTGCCCGGCTACCTGGGAACCATTGCTGTCGTGACCGCTGTGATTCTGGCGCTGCCGTTGCTGCATGCCAGTGAGGCGGGCGGCACCGCGAAGATCCTTGTGCTGCTTGGTCTTCTCGCCGCAGTACCGGCGTCGGACCTGGCCATTGCACTCATCAATCGCGTGGTGATGGCTCTGCTCGGACCGCGAGCGCTGCCCCGGATGGAGTTATGCAATGGCGTACCGGAAGACTTGCGAACGATCGTGGTCGTACCGACGCTGCTCACCACGCAGCATGCAATCGAAGAGCAGGTCGAGCGACTGGCGGTCCACTATCTGGCCAATGCCGATGGGGACCTGCGTTTCGCGCTGCTCTCTGACTGGGTGGACGCACCGAGTGAAAGTCTCGCAGGTGATGACGAGCTGCTGGCCGCCGCGGTGGACGGCGTCGTGCGTCTGAACAAGCGCTATGGCCCCGCGTCCAGCGGTGGCGCTCGCTTCTTGCTCTTCCATCGCAGGCGTGTCTGGAACGAGTGCGAGCGCACATGGATGGGATGGGAACGCAAGCGAGGGAAGCTGCATGAGCTGAACCAGCTTCTGCGCGGCTCGCGGAACACCACGTTCATCGCCGTCGGGGGGCGGCCCCCGGAAGCACCGCCGGCGGTTCGCTACGTCATCACGCTCGATGCCGACACGCGCCTGCCGCGTGGCGCTGCGTGCCGCTTGGTCGGCACCATGGCGCATCCTCTCAACCGGCCGAGATTCGACGCTCGCGCCGGGCGCGTCGTCGAAGGCTACGCGATGGTGCAACCCCGTATCGCACCTTCGCTCCCTGCCGATCGGGAGGGCTCGCTCTTCCAAAGGGCCTTTTCCGGCCCGAGCGGTATCGATCCTTATGCCTCGGCCATTTCGGATGTCTACCAGGACTTGTTCCTGGAAGGGTCCTACACCGGCAAAGGCATTTACGATATCGATGCGTTTGAGGCCGCCCTGGCGGGCAAGGTGCCGGACAATGCGCTGCTAAGCCACGATCTCTTTGAAGGCATCTTCGCTCGGGCGGCACTGGCCACGGACATTGAGCTGTTTGAAGCATTTCCATCGCACTATGAAGCCGCGGCCGCCCGGCAGAACCGGTGGGCGCGCGGCGACTGGCAACTTCTGCCCTGGATTCTCGGGCACAACAGAGCATCGGCAGAGGAACGCCACCCTGTCGTCATTCCCGCGATTGGCCGTTGGAAGATGCTCGACAACCTCCGTCGCACCCTGTCGGCGCCCGCCGCGTTCCTGACGTTGATTGTTGGGTGGTTGCAGCCGGCGGCGTCTCCCTGGGTGTGGACGGGCTTTATCCTGGCCACGATTGCGATTCCGGCGCTGCTGTCCTTCATGATCGGGCTACGCCCGCGACGGCGCGGCATATCCATGCGCAGCCATTTTCTCGGTGTGCTCACCGACCTTGCGCTGGGCGCATCCCAGATCGGCTTGACGGTGACGTTTCTGGCGTACCAGACATGGCTGATGTCTGACGCGATTCTGCGCACCCTCGGCCGTCTCGTGATCACGCGGAAACATCTGCTGGAGTGGGTGACCGCAGCACAGGCCAAGGATGCGTTCGCGTACAAAATGTTCGGTATGTATACGCGCATGGCTGGCGGCATGGTCCTCGCCGCTACGGCTGCTGTGGTTCTGGCTTATGGACAGCCTCGCGCCTGGCCCGTAGCGGCCCCGTTCCTCCTTCTCTGGGCCGCCGCTCCCGCCATCGCGCGGTGGGTCAGCCTGCCTCCGCGGCTTCCCGGGGTAGAGCCCCTGTCGTCGGCCGATGGGCGGGCTCTTCGATTGATTGCACGCCGGACGTGGCGCTTCTTCGAGGCGTTTGTTGGTCCCGCGGATCACGCGCTTCCTCCCGATAATTTTCAGGAAGAGCCCAAACCCATCGTGGCCCGCCGCACGTCGCCTACCAATATGGGGCTGTATCTTCTCTCCACGGTTGCCGCGCGTGACTTAGGGTGGCTGGGCACCGTGGAGGCCGTTGAGCGGCTGGAAACCACGCTGGCGACTATGAGCCGCCTGGAACTGTTTCACGGCCACTTTTACAACTGGTACGACACGCGCGAACTCCATCCGCTCGAGCCCAAGTATGTGTCCTCGGTGGACAGCGGCAATCTCGCCGGGCATCTGCTGGCCCTGGGCAACGCGTGCCGCGAGTTAATGCAGAAGTCGTCCGTCGGACCGAATCTGCTCGCCGGAGTGGACGATGCCATCCGGTTGTTGCGCGAAGCGCTCGCCGACATCCCGGACACGCGTCGCACGCACACCGTCACGCGGAAGCAGCTCAGCAATGCCGTCGACGCGCTGGCCTCCGCGCTTGACTCGCTGCCCGTCGATGCCGCCGACTGGGCGGCGCGTTTCGTCGACCTGAGGGCGCGTGCCCACACCGTCGCGGACATGACGCAAGCCTTGGCGCAAGAGCGCGGGGACGCTCCCGATTCCGAGTTGCGCGCCTGGGCCGATGCCACCAGAGCGTGCCTCGAAAGCCACGTCCGAGACGTGGAAATGTTGATTCCGTGGGCACGCCTGAGCTCGAAAGAGATTGCGGCCATGGCCGAACGTCCTCCAGACCAAGCGCCCGAGTGGGTGGCGATTGCGCCGTTCTTCCATTCCGTTCCCACGCTGGCGGACGCTCCGGAACGGTGTGACGCCGCTCTCAGTGAGCTTGTTGCGCTGCGCGCACGCCTGCTCAACAATTCTCCGGCGAACAGTGACACACTGGCGCGGATCGATGCGTTGGCCCAAGCCATGAGGCATTCGGCCGCGGATGCCGCCGCGCTCATTCGCCGCCTTTCGGCGGTCACACAGACTGCGGAGCTCATGTTTCGCGCGATGGATTTCAACTTTCTGTTTGACGATACGCGCAAGCTGTTTTCCATCGGCTACCGCGTCACAGACGGCAGCCTGGATCCCAGCTGTTACGACCTTCTCGCTTCGGAGGCGCGGCTCACGAGCTTCATCGCCATCGCCAAGGGCGACGTTCCGCCGTCGCACTGGTTTCGCCTGAACCGCGCGCTTACGCCGGTGGGTCGCGGTTCCGCGCTCATCTCGTGGTCGGGCTCGATGTTCGAATACCTGATGCCGGAGCTGGTGATGCGTTCTCCGGTGGGCAGCCTGCTGAACCAGACGTGCGAACTGGTCGTGCGCCGGCACATCGCCTACGGAACGGAGCACGGCTTGCCCTGGGGAGTGTCGGAGTCGGCATACAATGCGCGCGACCTCGACCTCACGTACCAATATTCCAGCTTTGGTGTGCCTGGGCTGGGGCTCAAGCGCGGCCTCAGCGAAGATGTCGTCGTCGCGCCGTATGCCACCGCGCTCGCGGCCATGATCGATCCTGCCGCGGCCACGCACAACTTTGCGCGACTTGCCGAAGCCGGCGGCAGGGGAGCGTATGGTTTCTACGAAGCGCTCGATTACACCAGCACCCGGTTGCCCGAAGGCAAAGACGTCGCCGTCGTGCGTGCCTACATGGCGCACCACCAGGGCATGTTATTGGTCGCGTTCGCCAACGTGCTAAACGATGGCGCGATGCGGACCCGCTTCCACGCCGAGCCCACTGTGCAGGCCACCGAGCTGTTGCTGCAGGAACGCACGCCGCGCGACGTGCTGGTCGCACGGCCTCGCGCCGAAGAAGTCTCCGCTGCGGCGCAGGTCCGCGAACTCATTCCGCCGGTGCTGCGCCGGTTTACCACGCCGCACGATGTGATCCCGCGGACGCATCTCCTTTCCAACGGACGGTACACGGTGATGCTGACTGTGGCGGGCTCAGGGTACAGCCGCTGGCGGGATATTGCGGTCACGCGCTGGCGCGAGGATGCCACGCGGGACTGCTGGGGCACGTACATCTTTCTTCGCGATGCGCAGACCGGCGAGGTCTGGTCGGCAGGCTATCAGCCCAGCGGCGTCGAACCCGATGCGTATGAGGCCTCCTTCTGCGAAGACCATGGCGAGATTATCCGGCGCGATGGCGCACTGACCACCACGCTCGAAGTCGTTGTGTCGTCCGAGGACGATGCTGAAGTGCGGCGCGTCTCCCTCACCAATCTGGGGGCACGCACGCGCGACATTCAGGTCACGTCGTATGCCGAGCTGTCCCTGGCTTCGCAGGCCGCCGATATGGCACACCCGGCGTTTTCCAACTTGTTTGTGCAGACGGAATTCGTACCCGATGTCGGCGCGCTGCTGGCGACGCGCCGCAGGCAATCCGATAAGGACACGGCGGTGTGGGCCGCACACGTGGTCGTTCTGGAAGGCGCAACCGTTGGCGACCTGCAATTCGAGACGGACCGCGCGCGGTTCCTCGGACGCGGGCACCACGCCCGCAATCCCGTCTCGATGATCGACGGCCGGCCACTCTCGAATACCGTCGGTTCCGTCCTCGACCCGGTGATGAGCCTGCGGCGCACGGTGAGCATCCCGCCAGGCACCACCGCGCGCATTGTGTTTGCCACGATCGTCGCTCCCACCCGCGAGCAGGTCCTGGATCTGACAGACAAGTACCGTGACCCGAGAGTGTTTGAGCGCACCCTGCCGCTGGCCTGGACGCAGGCGCAAGTCCAACTTCACCATCTGGGTATCGGTCATGACGAAGCGCAGGTGTTCCAGAGACTGGCCAATGCCGTGCTGTACTCAGACGCGTCGCTACGGCCGTCCTCGGATGTGCTCAGCCGGAGCACGCTGGACCGTTCCGCACTGTGGGCCCACGGCATCTCCGGCGATCTGCCCATTGTGCTGGCGCGCATCGACGACGCGCAGGATGTCGAGATCGTCCGGCAATTGCTCCGCGCGCATGAATACTGGCGTATGAAGCAGTTGTCCGCCGACGTGGTCATTATGAATGAAAAGCCGTCGTCGTATCGACAGGAGCTGCAGGGCTCCCTGGAAGCGCTTGTGCGCGGCAGCCAGCTGCGGCTTTCCCCGGACACCAGCGGCGTAAGCGGCAAGATTGTCCTCCTGCGGGCAGACCTGATCTCTGTGCAGGACCGTACGCTGCTGCAAACTGTCGCGCGGGTGGTGCTGCTCAGCCGGCGGGGCACATTGTCCGAGCAGGTCACTAGGTCGCAGCGCACGGACGCTGCGGCACCTCCGGCGCCGCGATCGCTGCGCCAGGGCAAACGTCTGGATGTTACGCCGTCTGTGCCGGACCTCGAATTCTTTAACGGCCTTGGCGGCTTCGCGGAGAATGGCCGGGAATATGTCACCCTCCTTGGCGAAGGCCTGCGCACGCCCCGGCCGTGGATCAACGTCATCGCGAATCCATCGTTTGGCTTCCTCGTGTCGGAATCGGGTTCAGGCTTCACCTGGTCGCTCAACAGCCACGACAACCAGCTGACGCCATGGTCAAACGATCCCGTGTCCGACCCGCCCGGAGAAGCCATCTACATCCGCGATGAAAGCACGGGTGAGGTGTGGAGTCCCACGGCGCTGCCGATTCGCGATGAAACGGCTCCGTATGTGGCGCGCCACGGTCAGGGCTACAGCCGCTTCCAGCATGGCTCGCACGGCATCCTGACTGAGCTGTTGCAATTCGTTCCGTCTGAAGACCCGATGAAGATTTCGCAGCTCATCCTGCAGAATGCGTCCGGCCGCTCCCGTCGCCTCTCCGTGACCGCGTATGCCGAGTGGGTACTGGGCAGCTCGCGCAGCGCCTCGGCCCCGTACATCATCACGGAGATCGATTCGCAGACGGGAGCGCTCCTCGCGCGGAGCGCGTGGCGCGGCGAGTTTGGCGGGCGCGTAGCCTTCGCAGATCTGGCCGGTCGGCAGACGTCCTGGACGGGCGACCGCACAGAGTTTTTGGGTCGCAATGGCACGCCCGAACGTCCCGCGGCGCTTGAGCGAGCCGATCACCTGTCTGGAAAGGTGGGCGCGGGTCTCGATCCGTGCGCCGCGCTGCAAACTACGCTTGAGTTGCCTCCCGGCGCGCGCGCAGAACTTGTGTGGTTCCTGGGTCAGACGGACAGTAGGGAACACGTGCGCGAGTTGCTCGGCCGCTATCGCGCCGCAGACCTCAGCGGAATCTTGCACAACGTCACCGGCCAATGGGACGACGTGCTCGGCACCGTACAGATCACCACCCCCGACCGGGCCATGGATGTGCTGCTGAATCGTTGGCTGCTCTACCAGACGCTGGCTTGCCGTGTCTGGGCGCGCGCGGCGTTCTATCAGGTGAGTGGCGCGTATGGCTTCCGCGACCAGCTCCAGGATGTGATGGCCCTCAGCGTTGCTCAACGCGACGTGACGCGCGAGCATTTGCTGCGCGCGGCCGGACGCCAGTTCACCGAGGGTGACGTCCAGCACTGGTGGCATCCGCCCTCGGGACGCGGCGTGCGCACGCGCATCTCCGACGACCTTCTCTGGCTACCATACGCCGTCATCCACTTCATCGAAGCCACCGGCGACATGACTGTACTCGACGAAGTCGTACCCTTTTTGGAAGGCGATGTGCTGGCCGAGGGACAACACAAATCGTACTTTCAGCCGCGCGTGTCTGAGACTCGCGCAACACTCTTTGAACATTGCGCGCGAGCGCTGGACCACAGCCTCGCCGTCGGCGACCACAGCCTCCCGCTGATGGGCACGGGCGACTGGAATGACGGCATGAACCGAGTCGGCCAGCAGGGCAAGGGAGAAAGCGTCTGGCTCGGCTGGTTCCTGCATACGCTTCTCTGGGAGTTTGCCAAAGTTGCGGCTGCGCGCGGCGAGCACAATCGCGCGGAGACGTGGCGGCTCCACGTCAGTGCACTCAAAGCGGCGCTCGAGCGAGAAGCGTGGGACGGCGAATGGTACCGGCGCGCGTACTTTGATGACGGCACACCGCTAGGCTCCGCCACAAACCCGGAGTGCCGCATCGACTCCATCGCTCAATCCTGGGGAGTCATCAGCGGCGCTGCAGAACCGGGCCGCGGAGCGCGGGCCATGGCCGCCGTGGAGCAGCATCTGGTGCGCCGGCCGGAGGGGCTGATTGTGCTCTTCACACCGCCCTTTGACCGCACGCCGCGTGACCCCGGCTACATCAAAGGGTACGTGCCCGGCATCCGTGAAAACGGCGGCCAATACACGCATGCTGCCGTGTGGGCGGTTCTGGCTTTCGCAGCACTCGGCGACGGCGATAAGGCCGGCGAGCTGTTCCGGATGCTGAATCCAATCAACCGGACCACCTCTCGTGCGAACGTGCAGCGTTACAAAGTCGAGCCTTACGTGGTTGCGGGCGACGTGTATGCCGAGCCTCCACACGTCGGGCGGGGTGGCTGGACCTGGTACACGGGTGCGGCGGGCTGGCTCTATCGCGCCGGCATGGAATGGATGCTCGGATTCCGCGTGCGCGGCACGACGCTCTGCATCGATCCTTGCATCCCGCGCCACTGGCCCGGTTACTCCATCCGCTTTCGGTATCACTCGGCTATCTATGACATCGCGGTGGACAATCCACGCGGCGTCACCCGCAGCGTGGCTCTGACTGAACTGGATGGCAAGCCGCTTGCCGGCAGTGCATCTATTCCACTCGTAGACGACGGCGCCGTGCATCAGATCCGCATCGTGCTGGGCTAAGCATTGCCCGCCTCATCAATTGTGACGTGAAGGCGATTCGTGAGACAGACTTGCTTGGGAAAAAGAGTGACAGCCTCAAAAGGGCTGCTCAGACAGTGGAGACGCAAAGCACGGGCAAAGCGGGAGCAGGTATCGTGAAGTTGCTCAAAACGTCAGATCCTCCAGCCTCGCGAAACGTTGGTGCCGGAGCCCGGGGTCGAACCGGGACGGGCCTTACGGCCCAAGGGATTTTAAGTCCCTTGCGTCTGCCTGTTCCGCCACTCCGGCTGTCACGAGAGGCTCAAGGTGGGGTTAACGCTGAGGCAAGAGGGGTTCGCAGTTCTATGTTCGAGGTGTAAGAGGCCTGATTCTTGGTGGGTCCTCTCCGGTACTTCGAACATCGAACATCGAACTTCCTGAACCTTAGCCTCAACCTTGGCCTGCTGCTTAGGCGGCGTGACTCTAGCACCCGTGTCCGGAGGGGTCAAGGTTGGGGAGGCTCGAAGCACAACGGCCCGAGCCGGTGCCGGCTACAGGCCGTTGTCTGCGTGTGGCGGGAGGATCGAGTTGAAGAGCGGCGTGGGGTCAGGCGGCCTCGACGACCGGCCGCTGCTCCTTTTTGGGCATGAGCGAACGTCCGCTCTCGATGGCCCGATCCACTCCGGCCTTCACGTTGCGGCTCAGGCGAGTCGCCTGGACCTGCACTCGCCTGGCGTAGTGACGGATCTGTCGCCGGGTTTCAGTCCCGGGCTGAGGCGCAAAGAGCAACCCCAGGCCCGCTCCGATGACTGCCCCACCGGCGACCAATGCCGCAACCGTTCCTACCTTTTGAACTGTCGTAGACATACCTAGCCTCCTTTGCGTGTGATCTCGTCCTCGTCAAAGTTTTCTATCGGACCGTTTCGAGCGCTCGCCAGACGTATAAGCATTATCCATGCCAATGACGAACATATAATATAAAATAATATTTTCCAGTACTTAGTTGCATAGATTGATCAAGGTCTGGGAACTGGAGGCTGTGCTTTTTCCACAACAGTCGGCTGGAACCGTTCCAGAAAGAAGACAGAATAAAGAGCAAGAATCGGAAGACAGCTTTCAGCGCGGTTGAAGGAGGAAGATGGCTTTCTTTTGAGTTTCCTGCGCGTCCTCCTGCGCGCCTTGTGCCTCGTACGCGGCTGCCAGGTTGATCAGGCTGGCCGCTTCTCGCATCGAATCCCTCAGCGCACGGTAAAGACTCAAGGCCCTCACATGCTGTTCGGCCGCCAGGGTGGGGTTCCCGTGATCCTGGTAGAGACTTCCCAGCAGCGACAGCGTGTCGGCCTCACGAGACCGGTCCCGTAAGGACTGATATAACGCCAGGGCCCGCTGGGCCATCGCAATGCCGTCGGCGGGCCGCCCGGCGACGAAGTGGAGTTTCGCCAGTCTGATCCTCGTGTCGGCCTCAGCACGTAGGTCGCGCTGCGCCTCAGCCAGCCTCAGGGCTTCCTCATACCGGGCGCGCGCTGAATCGGCCTCGCCCTGACGCACATGCACATCCCCGATGAGGACCACGGCTTGATACTGCTGCCCACGGTCATCCCGATCTTTGGCGTCCATGACGGCGGTCTGGAGAAGGGTCATGGCGTCCTCCGGCCTAGCCTCGGCAAGCGTGAGCCCCGCAAGCCGGATCAGAGCCTCGGTGTATCCCTGTCGATCGCGGAGTCGCTGAAACAGTGTGGCAGCTTCCTCGTAGTTCTCCCGCGCCTCCGCGGCTCGCCCGAGCGCGCCCGAGACGAGCCCCATGGAAATCAGCGCACGGGCGCGAAGAGCGTCATCTCCCCCCGCTGACGAGATGGACACGGCCTCACGCAACGCCGCCGCTGCTTCTGGGTATTGTCCCTGGCGCTCGCGAAGCGTTCCGATTCGCACGAGGGCCATCACCTCTCCACGACGATTCTTTTTGACGCGGAAGGCGCTGAGGGCACGCTGGTAATACGGCAGGGCTTCCTGCAAATGATTCTGCACCTCGTGAAGATCGCCGATCCGCAACAGTTCCTCCCCGTCAAGCGTCCGCTGGGATGCATGAAGAAGGCGGACGGAAGGATCGGGGGTGCCTATTGTCCAGGCAGCCTCTAGACTAGCCACAAGCAGGACCAGAGGAAGGAGCGACGCCTTCACAGGTTCATGTTACAACCATCGGCTAGACGCTTGCAAAAGCGATCCCTCCACCGTAGTATGGCCGTCGATTTTGACACGACGACTGCACACGAGCGAGGCATCCATCCCATGACGTTCCACTCGATTTCGTACCCAAACATCAATCCGGTCTTTCTCAAGCTCGGCCCCCTACAGTTCCGTTGGTATGGACTGATGTATCTGCTGGCGCTGACGGTGGCCTATTTCGTGATTCAAGCGCGCGCGGCCGCCCAACAGGTGGCCCTCTCGAAGGATCAACTGTACGACCTGATCGTGTATGCGGCGGTAGGAGTCTTCGTCGGCGGCCGGCTCGGGTACACCCTGTTCTATCACCTGCCCTACTACATCGAACACCCTGCCAAGATCGTTGCGGTGTGGGAAGGCGGGATGTCGTTTCACGGCGGGTTGCTGGGGACGATCCTGGCGATCTGGCTTTTCTGCCGACGCCGGGGCTTTTCGTTCTATACGATCTGCGACCTGGCCGCCATCACCGTCCCGATCGGCCTGGGACTGGGACGCATCGGCAACTTCATCAACGGGGAACTCTACGGCCGTCCCACGAACGTGCCCTGGTGCATGGTCTTCCCGGGTGGCGGCCCGGAATGCCGCCACCCGTCCCAGTTGTATGAAGCGGGGCTGGAGGGCGGGCTGCTCTTCGTCGTGCTCTGGTTGATCGGTCGCATGCCGACGCCGCCTGGGACAGCCTCCTGGACTTTTGTGACCGGCTACGGCCTCTGCCGGATAGTAGTGGAATTCTTCCGCGAGCCCGACATGCATCTGGGGTACATCCTGGGACCCTTCACCATGGGCCAGGTGCTGACCGCCCCGATGGTCCTGCTCGGCGCCTTCATGCTGGCGTGGGGATACCGATCAAATACCGTGACGCGTGACGCGTGACGCGTTCCCCGCCTTGTTCGCGCGTCGCGTATCTCTTAGTGTTCCTCGTCATTGCTGCCTGCGCCTGAAGCGCCCGGGCGCGCAAGTGAGAAGCATATCTCGGCAGATTCTTTACGAGATACGAGCGCCGTCGCCCGCGATACGCTTCCCTCCTCCGCCCCCTTTCCCCTCCGCTTCCGCGGCAAGAGGCAGGGAGATTCGACAGAAATGGTTGTCAATCTTTATGCCCTGTGCCAAAGGAGGGGATCCTCAGCCGAACTTCGGGCTTGACAGGGACTTTCCGTAAGAGTACAAGCGAGGCTCCGTCTGAGCCCAGGCGGACGCTCCGCTCACCCAGAACCAGGTAGGCTGACGGTGGGCTTCTCGTCGACCAGAACCAACCGTTGGCCGATCGTCATCGCAGCTCTCGCGCTGCTCCTGTTGGCCCTGCCTGCCTCACTGGTCTGGGCGGCCCCACAGAATCGGAATCTCTTCGGTCAAGAGCAATTCACCCGCACGAGCGGCGCCACGAATATCTTTCAGCGCACCTTCACCATCCCCGCCTACGTCTCCGGCCCCTACCAGTTGCACATCATTAATGGGGACCCCTCGTCGGGCAGCGATCGGGTCGGCATTGAAGATGCCGTGTCCGCCGGGCGGGTGCTCGTCGATGGTATCGAAGTGGTCGTCCCCAACGAGTTCTCCCACGCCGTCGCCACCCTTGACAAGCCCCTGGCCCTCGCTGCGGGCTCGCACACATTGGAGATCCAGCTCGCCAGTGCGCCCGAGAGTTTCATTCGCCTGACAATCTCAGGCGTGATCGCCTTAGGCGATCTCACGCAAGCCCGCGCGGGCCATGCGGGAACCCTGTTGCCTGACGGGACCGTCCTGGTGACCGGGGGCACGGGCGTGAGCGGAGTCCTGTCCAGCGCAGAGCGGTACGATCCGGTGACGCTGCACGCGACCGCGCTCACCAGCCCGCTTTCGACGCCCCGCTCCGAGCACAGTGGGACCCTGCTTCCCCAGACTGACAGTCTGCTGATCGCCGGTCATGACAATCTGGGTGTGCTCTTTAGCATCGAGCTCTTCCGGCTCAGCGATCAAACCTTCCAGGCGCTGACGCCGCCGGTGCAGGTGTTGCGGTCTGGCCATGCGGCGACGGGCCTGCTGGAGGGAAGAATCTTAATCACTGGGGGCCAGTCCTCGGGCGCCCTCAGCTCTGCCGAAGAGTTCAATGCCCAGACCGTGATTCTCTTCAAGCCCGCCTTCGATCCGGAAACCGGCACCTTCACGGTGCTCGCCAACGGCCTGCACACTGCGCGCTGGGATCACACAGCCACGCTCTTGCCCGATGGGCGTGTGCTGCTCACCGGGGGCCGGAACGAGACCGGGTTCCTCAATTCGGCCGAGCTCTTCGATCCCGTGACCGAAACGTTTACGCTGCTGACAGCCACGCTCACCACGCCGCGTGCCGGGCATGCGGCCACCTTGCTGCCAGATGGTCGGGTGCTGCTCCTGGGCGGGGAGCATGCCTCCGGGGTGCTGGCCACCGCCGAGGTATGGACCCCGGCCACCGGCACTTTTACGGCTCTCACCCAGAGCCTGCTGACGCCGCGGGCCAACCACACCGCGACTCTCCTGCCCTATGGCGAGGTCTTGATCACGGGCGGGCAGACCACCGGCGGCACCATCCTGGCGACCACCGAGTTCTACGGCCCGCCGGCGGTGGATGCCCTTGCGCCGATCGTGCACGACGTGTCGCCCCCGACCGGCGCCCTCGGCGTGGATCTCACCCAGATCGTCGGCGTGCGCTTCTCCGAGCCGGTGGATGTGCGGACGCTTACGGCCACGAGCATGACGCTCAGCGGCGGCGCCAGCGCAGTCCCGGCGACGATCAGCCCGGGCGAGTCAGGGCTGATGGTCTTCCTCGTGCCAACCGCCCCGCTTGCCGCCGGGACGACCTATACGCTCTCGCTGACGGCGGCAATCAAAGACACGGCCGGCAACGCGCTGGCCGCCTTCACCAGTTCGTTTACCACCGTCGCGGCCCCCACCATCACCAACTTTACGCCCACCAGTGGCACGCCGGGCACCGTGGTCACGATCAGCGGCACGAACTTCGATCCCGTCGTCTCGAAGAACGAGGTAAGGTTCAATGGAGTCCTCGCCTTGGTGACGGCCGCGTCGGCCACGAGCCTCATGACCACGGTACCCTCGGGCGCCACCACCGGCCCCATCACCGTCACCACGCGGGGCGGCACGGCCACGAGCGGGAGCAATTTCACCGTCATCACCGCCCTGCCGCCCACTATCAGTGGGTTCAGCCCGGCGGCCGGCCATCTGGGCTCCCTCGTCACGGTCATCGGGACGAACTTTGATCCCGCGCCGAGCGGGAACCAGGTCCGCCTCGGCGGCGTCCTGGTCACGGTGCAGTCGGCAACGTCCACCCAACTGGTCGTCTCGGTGCCGACAGGGGTTGCGTCGGGCCTCGTCGCGGTGACGACCGCCGGAGGCTCAGCGCAGAGTGCGAGCGCCTTCACGGTGATCGCCATGACCGCGCTGTCAGTCACGCCGGGCCAAGCCACGCTGCCGGTGGGCAGTGGCCACGCGTTCCGGGGGACCGCCACCTTCACGGATCAGACCAGCAGCGACGTGACGAGCCTGATGAGTTGGGTGAGCTCCACTCCTGCCAGCGCGACCGTCACCGCCGCCGGGGTCGCGCAGGGTGTCGCGGTCGGCACCGCGACGATCACGGGCTCGTTGGGCACCTTCAGCGCCACCGGGGCCGTCCAGGTCATCGCGGCCACGCCCGGGGGGCCGCCGCTGCCGCCGGATCCCAGCAGCGTCGCGCCCACGCTGGATCGAACCGTCGCCACCACGCTGGGCGCGGCCACCGCGTTTCTCTACACCAGTGCGAATCCGATTCAGACCGGGGTGGCGGCGGGCACGATTCAGCCGCTCCGCGCGGCTGTGATCCGGGGCATCGTCCGCACCCGCGACGGCTTTCCGCTCCCCGGTGTCACCATCACAGTGCTCGGCCATCCGGAATTCGGGCAGACGGTCACGCGCCCGGACGGGAGGTTCGACTTCGCGGTCAACGGCGGCGGGCCGCTCACGCTGACGTACAGCAAAGCCACCTTCTTGCCCGCCCAGCGGCAGGTCTCGGTGCCCTGGCAGGATTACGCGGTGGCGCCGGACGTGGTGCTGATTGCCTACGATCCGCAGGTCACGACGATTGACCTGACCCTCCCCACGCTGCAGGTCGCGCGCGGGAGCGTCATGACGGACGCGGACGGCACGCGCCAGGCCACCCTGCTGTTCCCGCCCGGCACCACAGCCACCATGACCCTGCCCAGTGGCGGCACCCAGCCCCTGACCATGCTCCAGGTGCGCGCGACGGAGGCCACCGTCGGCCCGACCGGGCCCCAGGCCATGCCCGCGGAACTCCCGGCGACCAGCGGCTACACGTACGCGGTGGCCTACACGGTGGACGAGGCCGTCGCCGCCGGGGCCACGACCGTGCACTTCTCCCAGCCGGTCATCTCCTATGTCGACAACTGGTTGACCTTCCCGGTCGGCACCGTCGTCCCGTCCGGCTTCTACGACCCTGCGCGTGGGGTCTGGGTGCCCTCGCTGAACGGGCAGGTCGTCAAGATGCTGAGCGTGAGCGGCGGGCTCGCCGCGTTGGATACGGATGGCGATGGCACGGCCGATGGGGCGGCAGCCCTGGCGGCGCTGGGGATCACGGACGCCGAGCGCCTGCAGCTCGCCTCGCTCTATCAACCCGGGCAGAGCTTCTGGCGCGTCCCCGTGGCACATTTTAGTAGCTGGGACAGTAACTGGGGCTTTGGCCCGCCCCCGGAGGCGGTGACGGCCCGCGTCCGGAAGCGGCCGCCGCTACGCGGGCAGCCAGACTGCCAACCCTCCTCGATCATCCGCTGCCAGACGCAGGCCCTAGCCGAATCCGTGGCCCTCGCCGGCACGCCCTATCGCCTGCAGTACCAGAGTGACCGGGTGCGGGGGTATGGCGCCGGCTATCAGGCGACGCTCCCGCTCAGCGGAGCGAGTCTGCCCGCGAGCCTGAAGCGGATTGACGTGGAGGTGCTGGTGGCGGGGCAGCGCTTCTTCCAGTCCTTTCCGGCGACGCCCAATCAGTCGACCACCGTGACGTGGGATGGCCAGGACGCCTATGGGCGCCCCGTGCAGGGCCGACAGCTCGTCACCGCGCGCATTGGCTATGTCTATGATGGGGTGTACCAGCAGACCGCACGCTTCGGCTACACCGGCAATGGCACGGCCATCACCGGCGATCCGACGCGTCGGCAGGTGACGCTGTGGGAGGAGCTCCATGAGACCATCGGGGCCTGGGACGCGACCGCGCAGCGCCTGGGAGGCTGGCAGCTCACCGTGCACCATGCCTACGATCCCCTGGATCGCACCCTCTATCTAGGCGATGGCACGACGCGCAGCGCGAGCGCCATGAGCCCGGTCATTCTCACGGTCGCGGGGAATGGCGGGGGCGGCTCGACGGGGAATGGCGGTCCGGCGATCCAGGCGGAGCTGGGAGACCCCAGTGGGGTCGCCCTGGCGGCGGACGGGAGCCTCTACATCGCGCATCTCTGTCAAGTCCGCAAGGTCGAGGTGAGCGGGAGCATCGCCCTGGTTGCGGGGGGAACCGCCTGCGGGTTCAGTGGTGACGGAGGGCCGGCCACCGCGGCGCAACTCAATGGGGCGGTCGCGCTCGCCCTGGCCTCGGACGGCAGCCTGTACATCGCTGACCGGGGTAACCAGCGCATCCGTCGGGTCGATGCCGCGGGGATCATCACGACCGTCGCGGGGGATGGGACCTTGGGCTCCGGTGGGGACGGGGGGCCAGCCACGGCGGCCCAATTGTTTGTGCCCACCGGGGTCGCGGTGGCCCCGGATGGGAGCGTCTACCTCGCCGACGGCTTTGACGTCGGCCGCCTCCGGCGGGTCGGGACGGACGGCACGATCACGACGGTGGTCTCCGGCTTGGGGTCGCTTCGGGGCATCGCGGCCGGGCCGGAGGGCAGCCTCTATGTGCTCGAGGCGTCGAATCGGCTCCGCCGCGTGGGCCCCGACGGGACGCTCACCACCGTGGCCGGCACGGGGAACCCCGCGGGGGGATTTAGCGGCGACGGAGAGCCCGCCACGGCGGCCCTGCTCAACGCGCCCACGGGGGTCGCGGTGGGACCGGATGGGAGCCTCTTCATCGCCGACGCCGTCAACAAGCGCGTTCGGCAGGTGGGACTGGACGGGATCATCCGCACGGCGGTCGGCACCGGGACCTCCGGCTTCGGCGGCGACGGAGGGCCGGCGCTGGCGGCGCTGGTGAGCCTGTCGTTCGGCGGAGATCCCACGGGCCTGGCCGTGGCGCCCGACTTCAGCTTCTACCTCTGCGACCGGTTCAACCACCGGGTCCGCCGGGTGGCGCCGCCGTTCCAGGGGGTGTCGCTGGGGGAGATCGCCATCCCCGCCGAAGATGGGAGCGAAGTCTACGTCTTCACCCAAGCGGGCCGTCACCTGCGGACGCTGGACGCGCTGACGGGGGCCCTGCGCACGCAGTTCACCTACACCGGCAGCGGGCTCCTGACTGCCGTGACCGACGCCGACGGCCAGGTCACGACCATCGAGCGGGACGGGGGAGGGAATCCCACCGCCGTCGTCGCCCCCGGCGGCCAGCGCACGACGCTCACCATCTACGGGGACGGCTCCCTGGCCTCGATCACGAATCCGGCGAATGAGACCACGGCCCTGACCTACGCCACCGATGGACTCCTGGCCACCCTGCAAGATCCCCGGGTGAATACGCATCGCTACACGTACGATGCGCTGGGACGGCTCAGTCGGGATGAAGACGCGGCCACGGGCTTCAAGGCGCTCGCACGAACGGAGCAAGCGACGGGGTGGACCGTCGCCGTGAGCACGGCGCTGAATCGGACGACGACCTATCAAGTCGAGAATCTCGCCATTGGGGATCAGCGGCGCACGGTCACGGAGCCGACTGGCTTGCTGACCACCACCCTGAGTCAGGCCAACGGCACCACCACGCTCACCGCGCCCGAGGGGACGCTCACCACGACCGTGGAAGGCGCCGATCCGCGCTGGGGGATGCAGGCGCCGCTGCTCAAGACCTTGACCGTGCAGACCCCCGGCGGGCTGACCTCCACCCTCAGCACGACCCGGGGGGTGAGCCTGTCGAACCTCGCCGACCCCTTCAGTCTGACGAGCCAGACCGACACGCTCGTTATCAACGGACGGACGTATACGAGCACCTATACGCAAGCCACGCGGCTGCTGACCACGACCACCCCGGCCAGCCGCACGAGCAACGTCACGCTTGATGCCAAAGGCCGAGTCACTCAAGAACAAGTCACGGGCTTGGAACCCGTCGCCTACACGTATGATTCGCTCGGAAGGCTCTCCACCATCACCCAGGGCACGGGCGTGGATGCGCGGACGTCCTCGCTCGCCTACAACAGCAAGAATGAACTCGTGAGCCTCACCGACCCACTCAATCGTACGGTGGGCTTTGCGTACGATCTGGCGGGCCGCATCACGACTCAGACCTTGCCGGATACGCGACAGATCAGCTACAGTTACGACGCCAATGGGAATGTCACCGCCATCACCCCGCCAGGGAAGCCCGCGCATACGTTTGCGTACACGCCGGTCGATCTGGAATCACAATACAGTCCTCCCTCGCCCCTTGCGGGAGAGGGCGGGGGTGAGGGGTTCCGTACCCTCTACACGTATAACCTGGATCGGCAACTGACGCTGGTCACCCGCCCCGACAGCCAGACTCTCCAACTCGGCTATGAGCCGACCGGCGGGCGGTTGAGCACCCTCACGCTGCCTGGTAGCCAGGTGTTGACATATGCCTACCATCCGACGACCGGGAATCTCTCGACCATCACCGCACCTGGCGACAGCACGCTGAGCTATTCCTATGACGGATCGTTACTCACCAATACCGCCTGGTCGGGAACCGTCGCGGGGAGTGTGGGGCGGACCTACGACAACAATTTCCGGATCACGTCTCAAAGTGTGAATGGCGGCAACACCATCGGTTTCGGCTATGACACCGACAGCTTGCTCACTTCGGCGGGTAGTCTGAGCATTGCGCGGTCAGCTCAGCACGGCTTGATCACCGGCACGACGCTCGCTTCGGTGACGGATAGCCGCAGCTATAATCCCTTCGGCGAACTCAGCACGTACACGGCGAACGTGAGCGGGAGCCCGGTGTTCTCGGTGCAGTACACGCGGGACAAGCTCGGCCGGATCACGCAGAAGGTGGAAACCCTCGGCGGGGTCACCGACACGTTTGACTATACGTACGATCTCGCGGGCCGGCTGAAAGAAGTGCAAAAGAACGGGACGGTGACGGCGACCTATCTCTATGACTCAAACGGGAACCGCCTCAGTCGGACGACGCCCAGCGGGACCATCCTCGGGTTCTACGACGCGCAGGATCGGCTGACGCAGTACGGGACGACCACCTCTGCCTACACGGCGAACGGCGAATTGCAGAGCTCAACGGTCGGTGGGCAAACGACGACGTACCAGTACGATGTGTTGGGGAATTTGAAGTCGGTGGTGGGGCCGACCGGTACGACGATTGAGTACGTGGTGGATGGCCAGAATCGGCGCATCGGCAAGAAGGTCAATGGAGTGCTCGTTCAGGGCTGGCTGTATCAGAATCAGCTCAACGCGGTGGCGGAGTTGGATGGTGCCGGCAACGTGGTGTCCCGCTTCGTGTACGGGACCAAGGCGAACGTGCCTGACTACCTGGTGAAGAGCGGCATCACCTACCGCATTGTCAGCGACCATCTCGGCAGTCCCCGCCTCGTGATCAACACGACCGACGGCACCATTGTGCAGCGGATGGACTATGACGAGTTCGGCAACATTGCAACCGATACGAATCCTGGTTTTCAGCCGTTTGGCTTCGCCAGCGGGCTCTCTGATCAACACACCGGCCTCGTGCGCTTCGGCGCGCGAGATTACGACGCCGTCACCGGCCGCTGGACGGCAAAGGATCCGATTCTCTTCTATGGTCAAGACACAAACCTTTTTGCATATCTCGATAGCGACCCCATAAATGGGACTGATCCTCTGGGCCTCCAGCCAATTGGTCCACCTCCAGTACCAGTGCCAGGTGGAAAGCCAATCGCTAAATGGAAGTGGAATCCTGACCCGCAAAATCGCAGAGGAGGAACGTGGGGTCCACAAGAGCCGATACCGGGGCAAAGCCAGCCGTCAGCTAGTCGTGATCCTGCTGGTCATTGGGATGTTGATGATGGCAAGGGTAATCGCCAGCGCTATAGTGACCAAGGGAAACCAATATCAGCGGAGGAAGCACATGGGAGATCCCCACGGACACTCCCAGGGACACCAGCTCCCATCCCGCCTCTCGGCGGAGGGTTAGTCTGCCCAGTTCCCCTCATATTGCCGCCTCTTCTAGAAGATGCCATAAGAGAAGCCATCAGTGGTGGGGGAATAAGTTAGTGCTTCAGGAACAAATAAGTCTATTACTCTGACCTTCAAAAAAGGGCGATCCACGTTGCGAATAATTGACGAGCGAGAGACGCTGCGCTGGTTATCTGCAAGAGAGCTATTGGACTCCAGTGGCCAGCCTTCGTTTTCCGGGTTTCATCAGGCCATATGTTCTCCAATCCCTGTCGATTCAGGACATAAAACTGCTCTGAGCAGAGCCATCGTCTCGTTTTTCGATGCCGACGAAGAAGCGTTGCTATGGATCGATGAGTTTAAGATCTGGCCGTCTGCGGAAGATTGGTATCTTTTTAATGGGTTCCGCCAGTTCCTTGGTGAGCCTGGTTCTTTGTCTGAAAAGCCGGGACATATTTTTTCGAAGAATGATCTTGATGCTGTGGGTTCTTTAGTGGCGATGGTTCTTTATTTCTGTTCGGGAGCAATTTTGTTTTCACCCGCCAAGGGTCTAGCAATAAGGATCTCCCACGACGAGTTCATTGATATATATGTGAGAGACCAAAAGGATGCTCCGATTATAACTGAGAAGCTGAAACCCTTCCTTGAGAGTGGAGAAAAGCATCAAAAGCAATAAGAGTAATAAGTGGGGGCAGAGTCCACTTTCTCAGGTTTTGCACCACGCGAGACGCAGTACACGTACGAAGCAGAAAAAGGGACATTGTCCCGTCAGCTGCTCGGATGTGTCCACATTTCAACGGAATGGGGTGTCCACCCTACGGACAGTGGTTGAGACCGACCGGGCTAGTTCCAACCGCCTCCGTGTCCACATTTCAGTATCGCCTGTAACAGGCCTTGCGGCACTCCGATGCCCTCCGCTCCTCGCCGCAGGCACGCGACGACCGCCTCTGGGCCACCCCTCGACGCCCGTCCGGATCGCAGTCGGCTTACCATACGACGCCAATGGCAATGTGACGAGTATCACGCCGCCCGGCAAGCCGGCGCACACGTTTGCCTATACGCCGGTGGACCTGGAGCAGGATTATGTTCCTCCA
>JAHRHE010000050.1 GCA_020027965.1 Nitrospirota bacterium
CCTCCTGTCGGTTGACCGTTGCTGATCCCAACGTCAGCCAAGGAAGCACCCCTTCTTTTTGGCGTCAAGAGCATTTTGCACAGAGAAGGTTACATCACCGCCTCCTTCCCCTCCTTGCGTTTCCGAGGTTAATCTGGCTATCATCGGTTTTCTGACTCCCGGAGGCATTTGTCACCAGCAGAACACCGAGGACCTCCGTGCCCCGAGAACTCCCGCTCGCCGAAATCTTTCAGCTCGGGTACTACTGGGAGACCAAGATCCTGCTCACGGCGGTGAAGCTGGATCTGTTCTCCTCCCTGGGCGGAAAGGCCCACACCGCACCCGAGGTAGCCGAGCGGATGGGAGCGCATCCGCGCGCGCTGGAGCTGTTGCTCAACGCCCTGGTGGCGATGCGGGTCCTGGTCAAGGACGGCGATCGCTTTGCCAATGCCTCCGTCGCCCGGACTCACCTAGTCAGGACGTCACCGACCTATGTGGGGCACTTGCTCCTGCTCCACGAAGCGGAATGGGACCATTGGGGGAAACTGGAGGAGACGATCAGGACCGGCCGCTCTCCAGCTCGTGGGCATGTGTTTGAGACCGATCCCGAGCTGGGCGCGAATGTCCTCGCGGTGCTGGATCGGATCGGCCAGCAGAGCGGCCCCGCTCTGGCCAGGCGGCTGGAGCTCACCGGTGCCCGATCGCTGCTGGATCTCGGCGGAGGCGTGGGCACGCACGCGATTGCTTTCTGCACCGTATATCCGGAGCTCACGGCGACGGTCTTCGATCTGCCCGAGACGCTGACGAGGGCCGAGCAAGCCGTCAAGGAAGCCGGACTTGAAGCGAGAATCGCCCTCCGAGCTGGAGATTTCAACAGAGACCCGCTGGGAGGGCCGTATGACGTGGCGCTCATGTCGGATATCCTCCATTATCAGGGGCCCGACGCGAACTCGGCCTTGCTCACAAAGGTGTACTCCTGCCTGGCTCAGGGCGGCCGCCTCATCATCAAGGACCGCTTCTTGGAGCCCTCCGGTACCAGCCCGGCGTGGGTGACGGCCTTCGCGGTCCACATTCTCGTCAATACCGAACAGGGGCGCTGCTACACTGTGGCGGAGGCCATGCGTTGGATGGAGCAGGCCGGGTTCAAGTCCGTCGAGGAACTGGAGCGGACGGCGGTGGTGCAAGGCGTGAAACCATCGTGAAGCGTCGTTCGTGAAGCGTATCTCGCAGGCGGTTCACGAGATACGAGATACGAGCGACGAGATACGAGTTACGAATGTTGGAGTGGTTGAAACAGCCGGGGTTTTTGGGGACGCATGCGACGATCGGGGCCGATCTGAGCCAGTCCATGGCGGCGCTGTTCACTCTACTGTTCGTGATCGGGTGGTTCCAGGCGAAGCATCGGCGCGGCAACCATCATCATTGGTTGATGCTTGGCGGGATGGTGGCCATGTTGGCCTTCTTTACCAGTTACTACCTGTTTCGGCAGCTCGGCGTGCTGGCCTTTGAGGGTAAAGAGGGTTTCGGCGGATCCCAAGCGCTCTATGATCATGTCTTTATCCCGTTGCTGACCTTCCACATTATTTTGGTCATCATCGGACTGGTGATGGCCGTGTACATGATTGTGCTGGGATTCCGAGCGCAGGGCTTCCTGAATGGAAGGCGGATTCTCCGGGGTACGGTCTTGCAGACTTCCTGGGCCAGGATGGGCGCCCTCTTTGGAGCATTCAGCGCAGTCGTGCTGCTGCTGTTCATCTCGCGCGCGGCGCTTGCCGGTTTTTCGACCAGGAAGCTGATCGTGTATCTGGGTCTGCTCCTGCTGGTCGGGATCGTCTTCGTGGTCGAGATGGCCATTCAGCGGGTCTGGCCGAACGGAGAGCGCCGGCACCGGGCGCTGGGCCGATTCACGATGATCATCTACTGTACCCTCTTCGTGACGGGCAGCGTGACCTATACGATGCTGTATATCCTGTATCCAGGGAAGATCGGGTGAGAGACGGTGACGGGTGACAGGTGACCCTGAGCTCGTCGAAGGGTCACGCGTCACGAGGCCATGCTGATGGCTTGAGGTCACGATGCTCCTGTGTGGCTGCGGGCGGTGGATGCACACGGAAGGGGTGGAGGAAGGACTCCAGGACGCCGGCGTGGCGACCTGGCTGGTGCGGTCCAAGTGCTGCGGGTGCGGGCTGAGCGTTGGGGTGGAGGCCTCGCCGGACCAGGCCGTGACCTTGGTGGATCGGCTGCTCTGGACCGATGACGCCCGTTCTGTGCTGGAGCGGATGCCCCCGTACGTGGAGCCCCTGGTCAGACAGGAGGTCGAGGCTTATGCACGCTCGGCAGGGTCACGGGTGATCACGTATGCCTTGCTGGGGGAGGCCAGGCGTGGTGAACCGGTCGCATGGGACCCTGAGGCGGAGGCTCGGCTCACCAACGTGCCGGCCCCGGTGCGGGCGATGGCGCGCCTGGAATTGGAACGGACGGCAGTCGAGCGAGGCCAGCCCCGGGTTACTGTGGCGCTGATGGAAGAAGTGAGGGCGCGGTATTTCGGGCTCAGTGGCGTGAAGCGTGAAGCGTGAAGCGTGAAGCGTGAAGCGTGAAGCGTGAAGCGTGAAGCGTGAAGCGTGAAGCGTGAAGAAAGATCTTCTCCCTATGTAATGACGCTTCACGAGATACTAGATACGAGCGACGCCGATAGAGCGACGAGGTAGCGTATGCTGCACCGGATGGCGCTGCGGGTGTTGCCGAATCTGACCTTGGCGGTGACCGAGGAGCAGGTTCGCAAGCGGAAGCGGGTCGTGATGCTGGTGCCCGGTCTCGTGGCGTTCGCGGTGTATCGGGTCGCGAAGGTCATGATCCCCCTGTCCGAGCCGCTGGTTCTGTTAGGAGTGAGCGGCCTGCTGTCGGCCACCACGGCAATCTGGGCCTATCGGATCGGACGGGACGCCGGGTTGACCACGGCCTGGAAGGAAGACGGTCCCCGCCTGCTGCTCTGGCTGACAGGCTGGGTCGGGATCACCTGGGGGATCCTGCTGTCGCTGATGGTCCTGGCCTTACTCAAGGTATTTCTGAATTACGATTTTCTCCAGCATCCTGACGGTCCGGCCATGATGGCCCTGATCATCGCCTGCACGTCCGTAGCTCGGGATGCCTTCGAGATCGGGCATGTGCGTCGGCTGCAACGGAATGGTGCCCCCGTGCTCACGTTCCCCGACGGAGCGGCGCTGCGCGCGTTGTTCCGGGAAGAGCCCGCTCGTCTGATCCAGTGGACGGTGGTGGCGGCGGCAGGCGGTGCGATCCTGTCGCAGGGAGCTGCCCTCACCGGGGAGGTCGGTCGGTCTGAACTCGGTCAACTCGTGGCCGTCAGTCTCGTTGCTGGGAGCCTGGCCGTGTGGGCGTATTTGGCCGGCGAGCAGCGACCGCATTGCGAGCGGCCGGACCGAGGTCACGGGCAACGGAGTGACTGGGTGGTGAAGCTCCGCGCGCTCGGCTGGGCTCAGGTCTTCAGATTCTGGTGGTGGCCGGGTCTGGCCTTTGCCGCAACCTATTATCTGGTGTTGATGGGTGGGACATCGTTCGTGCTGCATCTGGATCCCGGGCATGGGATGGTCCAGGGACTGATGGCTGCGGGAGTCGCCGGTATCATGGCGCTCGATGGCTACTACCTCGGCTACCGCCGGGCCGTGGACGATCGGGTGCAGCAGACCGTTCCACCGTCAGTCTTGCGCTGTCCATTCGTGCTCGGCATTCTGTCGAGGACGGGAAGGGGAACGAGCGGTTCGGGGATACGACCCGCTGGAGTCGCGTTGGGTGAACCGGGGAGGCGCGGGTGAGCAGGTCGATGAGCGGGTCGACGGTCAACGATCGAACTCTCCTGCGGAGCCTCGTCCTGGTCTCGCTCTGGACCCTGCTCGGGATCAGCCTCGGGTGGGAGGCCGGGATACTCGACGAGGCCGCGCCGGCATGGGCTGCTGAGGGGAGCGGGTCGCAGACCGCGACGGACATCTATTATAAGAGTGCCGGGGTGCCGGTCGGGCCTCCGGCTCCGACCTCCGGCGACCAGGTCTATCGCCGGTACGGGAACCTGGACAACCGAATCCTGGTCTGGTTCGTCGCGCAGCAACACACGTATTTCGGCGGCTTCGTCCTCGCCTTGCCGATCTTCTGCGTGATCATCGAGTTCTTGGGTCTGGTCACGCGCGACCGCGCCGCCGCGGCCCGCTACGACCGGGTCGCCCGAGACTTCCTCAAGGTCTCCCTGCTCGCCTTCTCGCTGACCGCGCTGGTGGGGAGCCTGATGCTGTGGCTGTTCATCACGCTGTACCCGAGCTTCATGCGGTACATGGGCGGCACATTCAAGACGATGATGCCGATCTATGCCGTGGTCTTTCTGGCCGAGTCGTTCTTGTTGGTGGCCTACTATTATAGTTGGGACCGCCTGTCCGCGCCGGCCCTGAAATGGCTGCACGCCGCGATCGGGATCCTGGTGAACGCCTTCGGGGCGGTGCTGCTCCTGCTCGCCAATGCGTGGGTCGCCTTCATGATGTCGCCGGCCGGCGTGGATGAGCAGGGCCGCTACCTGGGGAACGCCTGGCACCTGTTGCATTCGGCGCTGTGGAACCCCCTCAACGTCCATCGGTTTCTCGCAGACCTGATGTCGGGCGGCGCGGTGGTGCTCGCCTACGCGTCCTACCGATTCCTGACCAGCAAGTCCCAGGAGGAGCGGGCCTACTACGACTGGGTCGGGTACGTCTTCCTGTTCGTGACGGTGTGCGCCCTGCTCCCGATGCCCTTCGCGGGCTACTGGCTCATGCGCTCGGTCTACGCCTTTCGGCAGAGCATGGGCGTGACGATGATGGGCGGGCTGCTCACCTGGCTGTTCGTGGTCCAGGCTTTGCTGATCGGCGTGCTGTTTGTCGGCGTCAATTACTACTTGTGGCAGAGCATGGGCCGCATTCGTGGCGGGGAACGCTACCAGCAGTACCTGAAGCACCTTGTCTTGGCCTTAACGGCGTGCCTGCTCGTCTGGTTGACTCCCCACACGCTCGTCATGACGCCGAGTGAGGTCAAGGCCATGGGCGGGGCGCAGCATCCGGTGATCGGCAATTATGGCATCATGTCCGCCAAGAACGGCGCGATTAACGTCATGATCTGCCTCACCGCCGTGAGTTATATCCTCTATCGGCGGGCCAACCGGACCCTGACTGTGTCTTGGGTCCACGCCGGAAACCTTGCGCTGCGAGTGCTGTTCGGAGTCGGTATCCTTCACATTGTCTGGCTGGCCGTGTATGGCTTCTATCTGCCCGCCAGCGTCCGCGTGGGGCTCTCCTCGCCTCAGGCCGTGACCACCCTGACGGTGCTCCTCGGGGGCCTGCTGATCAATTGGGCGATGATGCGTGGGGCGAAGGTGCATGGGCCGATCGCATGGGGCAAGATCTCGGTTCGAGGCATGGTCTCGCTGTTCATCCTGGCCGCCGCGTTCACGTGGGTGATGGGACTGATGGGCTACATCCGGTCGTCGGGGCGGCTGTCGTGGCACGTGTCCGAGATCATGCCGGACCTCTCTCCGTGGGCCTTTACTCCTTCGCTGGCGTTTGCCGCAAAAATGGTGACGGTCAACATGCTCGTGTTTTGGGCGGCGGTCCTCGTGCTGTTCTGGATCAGCAGCCGGGGGAATGAGGCGGCGCCTTTGGCAGAGGCCGCCGCGGAGGGTCCGCCGTTGCTGCCGGCTGCCACGGGGGAAGCGCAGCCCTCATGAGAGCCCTGGCAGGCAACCTCTGGAGGGCACGAAGGGGGAGCCTGCCTCGATTGGCCATGGCGGCGATCGCCGGTCTTCTCACCAGCGTATGGTCGGGCAGCGTCTCGGTACCGGCTGAACCGGCCGGTCGGCTCGTGCTGGAGAACTTTGCCGCCAAGGACGAGCATGGACTGCCCAAGGGCTGGAAAGCTCAGCGCAACGAGACCAGAGCCAGAGAGGTCTACAGCGTTCAGTCAGAACCGGGCGTCTCGTTCCTTGCGTCGAAACACGCCGATCAACGCGTGTTCAAGCGGATGGCCTGGGAGCCCAAGGCATTGCCGATTATCACGTGGCGATGGCGGCTCAAGCCGGGTATCATGGGCAAGACGCCTCCCTCGGCCGCCGAGGATGTGATTGCGGCGGTGTTTCTCTCGTTGGATACGGATCTGCTGGTGATTCCGGTCGCGACGAAATACGTCTGGAGCCTCACCAAGGCCAAGGGCACCACCACGGAGGGCGGACTGTTCAGTGCGTCAGAGATTGTGCTGCGGACCGGCGCACAACCGGTCGGGGAGTGGGTGGAGGAGCGCGTGAATGCGTATGAGGACTTCAAGCGCATTCATCAGCACGAGCCTGCCAAGGAGGCTTGGGGGATTTCGCTCCTGGGTGGGCCCGGAGTCGAGGTCGATTTCGGCCCGATCGTGGCGTCGGCGCCATAGGACGTGAAGCATGACCCGCCAAATGCGTCGCTCGTCATTCGTGAAGCGTATCTCGTGGGAAAGGTGAAGCGCACCTCGTGCCTGCGCGCTGAAGCGCTCCGGCGCGCAAGCGTGAAGCGTCTGACGAGATACGAGCGACGAATTAATACGAGATACGAGAGACGAGATACGCATGACCTTTTTCAATGAGGCGACGGCAAGCTGGTTGACCCCGCGCCGGATCACCGATCTGTTACTCGGGGCGGCGGTGATGGGGACGGTCGGGACGCTGATCGGGCTGCTCATCGGCGGCAGCGCGGTCCCGGTCGGTGTGGGACTCGGGGTTGCGTTGGGGACGGCCGTGGGCATCTTCGGCGGGCGGCGCTTTCTGGTGAGCATTCTGATCGGCAGCGCTCTTGGTGCCGCCTTGGCGTGGGCGCTGGCCGGCGCGGATAAGATGTCCGTCGGGGCGGGGGCCGGCGCCGCGATGGGAGGGTTTCTCGGTGTTCAGATCTCGATGCTGCTAGACATGCGGGCGGAGCGTAAACGAGCCGCGGCAGACCAGGGGAGCCCGCAACACCACGTCACGGGGGGCTATGGAAAATAAAGGCGTGTTGATCGGAGCGATCATTTTCGTCTTTGGCTCATTCATTCTGATGATTGTGGGGCTCGTCTATGAGTCCCATAAGAGCAAGCAGATGCGCGAGCTCGCCGCCTCGATCACGACCGAGACCCGACCGGCCGTGGCAACTGCCCCCAGGGACTTCACCATCTACAAGACGATCACCGGCGACGATGGGCGAGAAATGGTCCAGATTCCCGAGGGGCCCTTCTGGATGGGGAGCAAAGAGGGAGACCCCGATGAGGCCCCGGACCATCAGCTGTACGTGAAGACGTTTTACATGGACAGGAAAGAAGTCACGCAAGGAGAGTACGATCGCTTTGTCCGGATGACGAAGAGAGCCAAGCCCTTCGTTCCCGTGTTCGAGGACGACATCTCCAAGATTGTCAAACCGGAGCTCCCGGCGATGGGCATGTCCTGGAGTGACGCGGACGCTTACTGTAAGTGGGGCGGCAAGCGCCTGCCGACTGAGGCTGAATGGGAGAAAGCCGGTCGCGGGGAGGGGAAGCGGCGCTACGCCTGGGGCGACGAGTTCGGTACGGGACAGGCGAACGTCGAGGGAGAGGAAGACGGTTTCAAATACCTGGCGCCGCCCGGTTCGTTCGAGTCGGGACGCAGTCCGTATGGGCTCTACGACATGACCGGCAACGTGGCCGAATGGGTGGCCGACACGTACGACGAGCACTACTATGAGAAGTCGCCCTATCGGGATCCGACAGGACCCGAGGACGGCTCACACAAGGTGATCCGTGGAGGCTCGTGGCGGGAAACCCCAAACCATGCGCGGCTCTCCAAACGGTTTCAGGCGAGAATGTGGCGGACCGACAGCACGATCGGCTTCCGGTGCGCCAAGGATGCCGACGAAGCGAAAGCGACGCGCACCAGCCGGTGACGCGGAGAAGACGTCAATGGTGAATCGTTAAACGTTAACGGTGATAGAGAACATTTTGGAGTTCACGCTTCACGAATCACGCTTCACGAATGACACTGTTAGAGGGGTATGCTCGAAACCCGTTTCAAAGTCGCGCTGCTCCTGGCTGTGCTCTTTCTGACGAGCCTGCCGGTCATCGGAATCATGAGCGGGACCTCCCCACCGCCGATCGATCCCTCGGCTCCGGAGGTGTCCGAGGAGGCTCGGCCGGCCCCTTCGCCAGGCGAGACTCCGATCCATGAGGAGATGGTGCGTCTTCCTGCCGGGTACTTCCTCCAAGGCACCAAGGCCGGCGGCTATGATGAGCAGCCGGAGCGGAGGGTCCATCTCGACGCGTTCTCGATCGATCGCTATGAAGTGACCAATCATCAGTATCAGCTCTTTGTGACCGCCACCGGACATCGGAAGGCCGCGCCGCCGTCGCGCTATGCGAGGAATCTTTCGCGCATGCGCGGACCCAACCAGCCCGCAGTCTATGTGTCGTGGGAGGATGCCGACGCCTATTGCCGGTGGAAGGGACAGCGTCTTCCGACCGAAGCCGAGTGGGAAAAAGCGATGCGTGGCGCCGACGGCCGACTCTGGCCCTGGGGGAATGAACCGGCTCCCGTGGCAGCGAACTGGGGCCTGGCCAAGGACGGGTTTGAGGTCACGGCCCCGGTGGGATCATTCAAACAGGATGTGAGCCCCTTCGGGGTCGTGGACGGGGCAGGCAATGTGATGGAATGGGTCGCGGATTGGTACGCGGAGGATGCCTATCGGACGTCTCCCGATCGAAATCCCAAGGGACCCGAGTATGGAGTCTACAAAGTCTTGCGGGGTGGAGGCTATACTACGACCGGCGTGGACGTTCGGATCACGAGCCGGAGTCGGATGGTCCCCGATTTTCGGGACGAAACCATCGGCTTTCGCTGTGCGATCTCAGCGGACAGAGCCAGAGACCTGGCCGGCACCTCGGGCGAGTCGAAACCAGAGGGAATTCAACGTGCTAGAGAAAATCAAAGTAATAGAGAATGAGGAAGACGGCCAGAATTATATTGACAACCATACCGGCCAAGACTATAATATCGAACGTTTTTGAGCTCTTCTGCATCGCCTGTAGGTCCTCAGTGTGCCGTCGCGCCGATCAGAGAATTAACACAGAGCTTGGGGTCTGTCAAGAATTTGTCGGTCGTTCTCCTCAATTCATGGTGACGCCCGTCAGTCCTTCCTAGCGACAAGGAGATCAACATAAATGGAAGCATCCCAGAGCGACTTGCACACCACGATCGGCAAATCGATTTTTTACCTCACCTGTGCGATCAGCATATGGTTCTTCTACTGGTTTAACGGTATCAATTGCCCGTGCTGAGGGAAAAGAACGGGACAGCGGGATGACCGCCGGCGGAATCACCACGGCGAAGACCCGTCCTTGCTACTAAAGGGGGAACGTGGAGATGATGATTCTGGCAAACCCTGTGTTTCTGATCGGAGCGTTGGCCTTGGGAGGCATGGCCGTCGCCTATGTGGTGAACCCAGCGGTTCTGACCGATCCGCGCGTGTGGTTCCTCCTCCTGGGTCTGGGAGTCGGCCTCTTCGTGTATGTGGCGAAGTTGAAGACCGACTTGCTCAAGAACACACCTGTCGCCGTCGTGATCTCATTATTGATTGCGATCGCCTACTTTCATATCGTTGATCATTATCTTATGGATATGCAAGGACTGGACTACTGGTATCTCTTCAGGAAATAGCCTGTGAGGGCGTGCATGCATCGGCCGGCTGCGCCGAGCATGTTCAGAAGCGAAGCGGCTGAGTTGGGGCCGCCAAGGAGGTACGTAATGGGTCGTGTGAGTCGGATAAACCGGAAGAAAGTGTGGTCGGCTGTGGCGCTGGTCGCCATCGTCGGCCTTCTCCTCCTCCCGGTGCTCGTGTCGCTTCCGGCGCTGGCCGGAGGTGGGGCGCCAGAGGCCGCTGCGCCTCCGCCCGATGCGGCGAAGCCGCCCGATGCGGCAGCGGGAAAAGACGGGGCGCCGAAGGTCGAGAAGGCGCGGGACGTCTTCTACAAGACAGAGGGCATCGTGTCGGGAGCTCCGGCCCCCAAGACTGCGGACAATACCCAGTTTTATCCACGCTACAATTTTGAGAGCCGCGTGCTGCTCTGGTTCGCCAACCAGCAGCACCTCTATTATGGTAGCTTCGTGCTGGCGGTGCCGATCTTCTGCATGATCATCGAGTTTATGGGGATCGTGTCGAAGGACAAGGCGATGGCGAAGAAGTATGACCAACTCGCCTACGATTTCATCAAGATCAGCTTGACGGCGTACTCGCTGACCGCCATCCTGGGCGGGATCTTGATCTTCACCTTCCTGACACTGTACCCCGCCTTCTTCGGCTACCTCTCCAGCATCTTCCGCCCGGTCATGCATATCTATGCGTTGCTCTTCGTGGCGGAGAGCGGCACCATCTACATCTATTATTATGGCTGGGACAAGATGAAGGAGGGCCTGCTCAAGTGGATCCACGTGAGCATGTCGGTGGTGCTGAACGTCATCGGCACGACGCTGATGATGCTGGCGAACTCCTGGATCGGATTCATGATGTCGCCGGCCGGCGTGGATGAGCAGGGTCGCTACCTGGGCAACATCTGGCATGCGATCCATACCGCACTGTGGAATCCCCTCAACGTGCACCGGATCCTGGGTAACATGGCCTTCGGCGGCGGGGTCGTGGCGGCCTATGCCGCTTACCGGTTCCTGTCGGCCAAGACCGAAGAGGAGCGCGCCCACTATGACTGGATGGGCTATATCGCGATGGCGATCGGCGTGGCGTTCCTGATCCCGCTGCCGTTCGCCGGGTATTGGCTGATGCGGGAGGTGTACGCGTATCGGCAGCAAATGGGGATTACGCTGATGGGCGGCCTTCTCGCCTGGTTGTTCATCATCCAGGCCACGATGATCGGGATCCTGTTCCTGAGCTCGAACTATTACCTGTGGCAAGCCTTGGGGCGGATGCGAGGAGCCGAGAAGTACCAGCGCTATATCAAGTATCTTGTCTTTGTGCTGGTGGTCGGTTTCCTGATCTTCATCACGCCGCACACGATCGTCATGACGCCGGCGGAGTTGAAGGCGATGGGCGGCCAGCAGCATCCGGTGCTGGGCAACTACGGCGTGATGTCGGCCAAGAACGGGGGCATCAATGTCATCATCACCACGACCGTCTTGAGTTTCATCTGGTATCAGCGCGGCAACAAGATTCCGACCGTGTCTTGGGCGAAGTTCGGGAACATCTTCATGGGGTGCTTCTTCGGCTTGGCCTACGCGAACATCGTGTGGCTGGCCATTTACGGGTACTACATTCCGGCCAACGTCCGCGTGGGACTCTCGGTTCCGCAGGTGGCCACGACGCTCTCCTGCCTGTTCTTCATGACGGCCCTGAACCTCGTGATGCTCAAGGGTGCGAAAGAGAGCGGGCCGATCGAATGGGGCAAGATTTCGGTCAGGTCCCAGTATGCGTTGATCATGCTCGCTACGGCGTTCACTTGGATGATGGGGCTGATGGGCTATATCCGCTCGTCCGTGCGCCTGTTCTGGCACGTGAATGAGATCATGCGGGACAACTCGCCCTGGGCCTATACCCACACGACTGGGTTTGCCGCGAACATGATTTCCTTCAATGTGCTGTTTTTCTGGGTGACTATCCTGTTCGTCTTCTGGCTTGGTACGCTCGGCGCCAAGAAGGTGCCGGTGGAAGCCAAGGTGGCGGTGCCCGGCCGCGCGCCCCAGCCGGTCGGCGGTCACTGACACGATTACGTGTTGAACTCTTTCGGTTGACATGGTCCCATCCCCGGCTGGTCCGGGGATGAGGCCAGGGAGGTTGATCACGTGGCGGACTTGCTCCTGACGGCGCTTGGGATGGGCTGGCCGGTCCTGCTGTTCTTGGTCTGCCTGCTCGGCTACTTCTGGTTCGGGATTCCGGAGCCTGAGAAGAAACGGCGGGCGGTGTTCAAGACCTTCATTGGCATCATCGCTGCCGTGATGGCGTTCATTGCGATTGCGAACTACAAGGTGAACTTCTTCGGCGAATCGCGTCTCCTCCCGGTTTCCCTCGTGATGATCACAGCGCTCGCCTTCATGATGGGGCTGTACTTCTCCAATGTGAGCGCGCTGCTGAAAATCGGTGGCTTCATGTTCCTGGTGGCGGCGGGGTTGTCGGGCTACGGGAACTGGCTGCCTCAGGTGGAAGGCGGGTTTCCGCCGCCGGAGGTCAAATTACAATTTGATGCGATGACCAAAGAGCAGCTTGCCGATGAGGGAGAAAAAATTATCTTTGGAGGGATCGGACAGAGCAAGGTGCAGGGGGCGATCGGCAAGGGGCAGTGTCCCCTATGCCATGGGTTCAACGAAGGCTTCCTGAGCGAGCGGGCTCCCAACCTGTTCGGGATTCCCGAACGTTCGAAGCAGCGTCTGGAGGATCCCCGCTACCATAAGGGCAAGCCCGGCGATCGCGACACGGTAGAGAAGGAGTCCTTCGCTGGAGCCGGGACGGCTCAGACCGTCCAGGAGTATATTTCTGAGTCCCACGCCTGCCCGAGCTGCTACGTCGTGGAGGGCTTCGGCCTGAAGGGGTCGAATGACAAGGAGAGCCAGATGCCGAAGATCCATAAGCCGCCCATCTCGCTGACCCTCGGAGAGCTGGCGGCCGTGGATACCTGGCTGTATGTCCGGGAAGGGAAAGAGCCGCCGTCGTATGACGAGATCGTCAAGGCCTATGAGAAGTTTATCCCTGAAGCGGAACGGCCTAAGCCTCAGGAGGACAAGCCGGCCGGCGCAGGGGGCGCCTTGATGGCGGACGGCTCCGAGCCGGTGGCTGAGATCTTCGCCAAAGCGCAATGCGTGACCTGCCACACCATCCCCGGCATCCCAGGGGCAGCCGGCACGATCGGTCCGAAGCTGGTCGAGAAGACCAATGCGCCGGCCCGCCTCAGGGATCCCGCTTACAAGGGTACGGCCAAGTCCGTTCGGGAGTACATCACCGAATCCGTGATCGCTCCCAGCGCGTTCGTGGTGAAGGGCTTCCCGGACAACACGATGCCGAAGGTGTTCGGGCAGAAGCTGAGCGCCGGGGCCTTGAACAAGATCGTTGACTACCTCTCGCAACTCGAGGAGGGGAAAGCTCCGCCCAAGATCTGACGGGCGGACCCTCGTGGTCAGCACGAGCCAAGAAGGAGAGTCCCACGATGACATGGCTTAAACTAGTCGAAGGCTTCATGCCGATGCAGATGCTCTTCGAGCTGACCCTCTGCGTCGGCCTGTTTGCGTTGATGAGCTACCTCCTGAAGAAGAACGGCCTCGCGATTCCCATGTTCTGGCAAGGGGTCTTGTTCTGGCTGTTCATCGTCCTCTACCTGAAGTATCGGATCTATCCCCCGATTCCCTTCAGCGTCCGTGCGATCTACGGGACGGTGGCGCTGGTCGCCGTTTTCCTCTGGATGTCCGCGACTGAGGCAGACTGGAAGAAGTTCAAGCAACCCATTCTGAATGTGATGGATGCCGTGACGCCCTTCCACAAGCATCTCAGAACGGGCTACCTAGTGGGAATCCCGCTCCTCCTGTGGGGCTTCGCCTACAGCTCCCTCGTGCCGAGCCAGGAAGAGCCGATCGAGCTGAGGACGGTGCATCCGGCTCCTCCGGCCAGCACCAAGGTGCACGGGAAGACGTTTGTGCTGCAGACGTCCTCGAATCCATACCGCGTCAACCCGGAAGGGAAATACGACCAGGAATTTACGAACAGTCTGATCGTCGAGCAGAGCATGGGCCGGCTCATGAAGCCCACTGCGAACCCCTGGGACCCCAAGGCGGAAGGCTATCTGAAGTACGTCAGGGAGGGAGGCGAGGTCTTCTTCCAGAATTGCCATTTCTGCCACGGCGACAATTTGAACGGGAGAGGTTTGCACGCCTTTGCGTTCAACCCGATTCCGGCGAATTTCACCGACCCCGGCACGATCGCCCAGCTTCAAGAAACGTTCATCTTCTGGCGGGTCGCGAAGGGCGGAATCGGGCTGCCGCGCGAGTCATTCCCCTGGGCGTCCGTTATGCCGCCCTGGGAGCAGCATCTGACGACCGACGAAATCTGGAAGGTCGTGCTGTTTGAATACTGGCACACCGGGTATTATCCGAGGACCTGGGACTAATTGAACGACACATTCTGCGAAGGGGTTGAGCCATGAAGGATCGTTGGATGAGCATGAGCCCGGTCATTTGTCTGATCGCCGTGCTGGGGATCGCCCTGATCTCCGGCAGCGCCCCGGTGTGGACCTTCGCGGAGGAAGGTGCGACGAGCGGATTGCCTGAAGGGTTCAAGAAGAGCGACATGCCGCCCATGCCGTCGGCGGAAGACATCGAGGCCGGCAAGCGTGTCTATTTCACCAAATGTGTCTGGTGCCATGGTGTGGAAGGGTCGGGAGATGGTCCCTCCGCCGACCGTCTCTGGCCGAGGCCGCGCAATTTCAACCAGGGGACGTTCAAGATTCGCCATACCGCGAGCGGGGAGCTGCCGCTCCCGCTGACGGATCTCTTCCAGACGGTGACCCACGGGCTCCCGGGATCGGCTATGCCATCGTGGGAAGGCATTCTGTCGGAGGAACAGCGCCGTCAGGTCATTGCCTTCGTTACCACCCAGCTCGTGAAAGATCGGAAATTCGACGACAAGGAAACCGAAACCTTTACCGTGCTCCAGCTCGACAGCCTCAAGCCGATCTCCCCGAGCAAGGAGAGCATCGAGAAGGGCGCTCAACTGGTGGTGGACAAGAAGTGCATCGAGTGCCACGGCGTGAACGGCAGAGGGGACGGCAATGCGTTCAACCTGAAAGATGACTGGGGGTTCCCAATCCAGCCGGCCAGTTGGCACAAGTGCTGGAACTTCAGAGGGAGCCGGCAGGACCCCTACGACGTGAAGAACATCTTCCGGACCTTCTCGACCGGGGTCAACGGGACGCCGATGCCCTCGTTTGCGGATAACACCACGATCGAGGAGCGCTGGCACATCGCCAACTTCGTCCAGTCCCTGTGCGAGCGCAGTGCGAACGGCGATCCGCTCGAGATCGACCCCTTGACCGACAAACCGAAGATCAGCTTTGTGATCGGGTCCGGCCCCATCGAGGGCGACATCCCCGCCGATCCGGAGCACGAGCTGTGGAAGAACCGCGAGCGCCGGATCGTGCTGCTCGGCGGACAGATCACGCACAAGCCGAGGAACTTCGTCAACCGCATCGACGATGTGTGGGTCAAGTCGCTTTATAATGACAAGCAGATTGCGTTCCTCTTCCAGTGGGAGGATCGGTCGCAGAGCATGGCCAGCGGCAAGGTGCCGTTCCAGCCGACGCAAGTGAATCTGGAGACCTTCGGGATCAAGGAACAGCCGCCGAAGACCGGCGAACCCGATTCCATCGCGGCCAACCAGAACAAGTACACCGTCTACGACGACGCCTTCGCCATCCAGTTTCCGGTGAAGTGGCAGGAGCTCCCGCCTCCGGAGAAGCCTCGTTTCTTCTGGGGCGACCAGAAGTATCCGGTGGATATCGTGAAGTGGTCCGCGGACGGGTCCTTGAAGGCTTACAATGGAACCGGCTGGGATCAGGACTTCGAGGACCGTGATGACTTCACCGAGCGGCTCAAGCTGCTGAAGGCCGAATGGAAGGATGGGCTGTGGACGGTCATCTTCCAGAGGCCGCTCAAGGGGGACTACGACGAAGATACCAAGTTCGAAATGGGCAAGTACATCCCGACGGTGTTTTTTGCCTGGGACGGCCACAATGGCGATGTGGGTCGCAAGCTGGCGGTGTCCGCCTTCTATTACACGATCCTCCAGCCGCCGACCCCCAAGGAAGCCTACATCTATCCGACTTTGATCGCGTTCGGGGTCGTCATGGTAGAGGGATGGATCATGACCCGACGGAAGAACAGGCGGAAGGGGAAGAAGATCTAGCCTGGTTAGGTGAGGCCGAGTCGAACAGAGGGGGTGGGTCCGGCCCACCCCCTTTTTTTGTGTGTGCGTCCGGGGCGCCTGCGACACGAAAAGGGGCGGGTGGTGAATCCTGTCACGACCGGCCTGTCCGGAGTCCTCGTGGCCGGTGGGAAGAGCCGGCGGATGGGCCAAGACAAGCGATTTCTATCCTTAGGCGGACGGACTCTGTTGGAGCGGACCCTCGCCGTGCTCGACTCGCTCTTTTCCGAGGTGCTCGTCGTGGTCTCCGAGCCGCTTCCGGAGACCGTGGCCCTGGGTCATCGGGTGGTGATGGATCTCATTCCCGGATGTGCAACCCTCGGCGGCCTGTACAGCGGGCTCCACTCCTCCAGCCATGACCGCATCTTCGCGGTGGGTTGCGATATGCCTTTCCTCTCTGTGGCGGTGATTGAGCGACTGGCCGAGCTGGACCGCGGGGCCGATGTCGTGATGCCCCGGCTCTCGACTGGACTCCAGCCGATGCACGCGATTTACTCGAAAGCCTGCCTCGCGCCTCTGGAACGGATGGCCACGGCCGAGAACCTGCGGGTGCAGGACCTCTGTCAGGACGAGTCGCTCTCGGTTCGTGTGGTGGCTGAGGACGAGCTTCGTGCGGTGGATCCCAACCTGCTCTCCTTTTTCAACATCAACACGCCGGCTGATCTGGAATTGGCGCTGAAGCTCGTCGCGCACCGTGCCTCGCTGCATGAATAAGGCGGAACCCCTCTCCTTGACAATCCTCATTCTCCATCCGGGCTCCTTGGGGGATGTGCTCCTGGCCTTGCCCACGATCCGTGCCCTGCGTGCCGCCTTCCCGACGCACGAGATCGGCCTCGTTGCGGCGTCGGGAGTCGGGAGCCTGCTCTTGGCAGGCAAGGAGATCGATCGACTGTTTCCGCTCGAACACCGCGTGTTGGCGGACCTGATGGCTGGGGCGGCGCATGCGGCCCCGGCGCTTCGCTCGTGGCTGGGCCGGTGCGCGCTCGCCCTCGGCTGGTTGGCGGATCCGGACGGCGCACTCGGCTCGACCCTGATCGAGCTCGGGGCTGGCCGCGTGATCCTGCGCTCCCCCTTCTCTGTGGCTTGCCGGGCGGTTCATCAGGCAGACCGGCTCCTGGAGACGGTGGCGGACCTTGTGGCGCCAGGGAAGTACGACGGGGCGCTCAATCTGCCGCCCGCGCTGGTGGCCGAGGGGGAAGCTCAGATGGCTGCCTTGCGGTCCGGCGCTCCAGGGCCTGTCGTGGCGATCCACCCGGGGAGCGGGGCGCGGTACAAATGCGCGGAGCCGACGCTCTTCGCGCACCTGGTGGAGTGGTGTCAAGCGGGTGGCGTTATCCCGATGGTGGTCGGCGGACCGGCTGATGAGGAGACTGCCGCGGCGGTGGCTGCAGGCTGCCGTACGCGCCCGGCGATCCTGCAGGGAAGAGACCTGCTCACGATGGTGGGCGTGCTGGCGAACGCCGCCCTGTTCGTCGGGCATGACTCAGGTCTCACCCATCTGGCGGCGACGCTCCATGTGCCGACGCTGGCGCTGTTCGGCCCGACGGCCATCAGTCGCTGGGCTCCCCGCGGTCGGCACGTCACGGTGCTGACCGGCGACGCGTGCCGGTGCGAGGGTGAGGCCGCGGTCAGCTCGTGTCGAGAACGGCCGTGCTTGCGTGTGCCGCTCGATCGGCTGACGATCGCGTGCGAACCATGGGTTGACCAGGCGCGGCACACGCGGTGGGCATCAGCTTCCGGCGGTCCGTCGCCTTGTCATGTTCAGTGAGGTATGTTAAGTTCCCGGGCTACTGTTTTCCGCCAGTCAGCCGCAGGAGAGGAGTGTCCCGAGTGCATCAGGAGAGCGTCCGCGAACGAGTCACCGAAGCCTTGCTGGCTGCGCTGCAGCGAGCCAGGCAGGCGGGTGCCTTGAAGATGGTCTCACCGCCGACGATCGCACTGGAGCTTCCCAAACGGCCTGAGTGGGGTGATCTGACGTCAACGGTGGCGATGGCGCTCGCAGCAGCCGAGCAACGCCCGGCCCAGGAGGTGGCTCAGATCATCGTCGATCACCTGGACAACCCGGAGGCGATCTTTGAACGGGTTGAGATCGTCCCCCCCGGGTTTCTCAACCTGACCGTCAAACGAGACCTCTGGTTGTCCGTCTTATCGGAGTTGGAGGCTCAAGGCGACACGTATGGAAAAGCGGACATCGGCAAGAACCGGCGGGTGCTGGTGGAATTTGTGAGCGCCAACCCCACCGGCCCCCTCCACGTGGGCCACGGCCGAGGTGCGGCGGTGGGGGACGCGATCGCGCGTCTGTTGGCGGCGAACGGGTACGACGTGGTCAAAGAATACTACGTCAATGACGCCGGTCGCCAGATGAAGCTGCTCGGCGCCTCAGTCTATGCGCGCTACCAGGAGCTGAGTGGCCGTTCGGTGCCCTTCCCCGAGGATGGCTATCGAGGCGCCTACATCGAGGCCGTGGCCGCACGCGTGCGAGGCCAGGTCGGCGATGCGTGGCTCGACATCCCGAGCGAGGAAGCCGAGCGACAGTGCCAGGATCTGGCCTACCGCCAGCTCCTCGCCCAGATCAAGGAAGACCTTCGGGCGTTCGGCATTGAATTCGACTCGTGGTTCAGCGAAGCCTCGCTGCTGTCCTCCGGTTCGGTGGAGCACGTGCTGGAGGAACTCAGGAAGCGTGACCTCGTGTTCGAACAGGACGGCGCCCTCTGGTTCCGTTCGTCGGCCTTCGGCGACGAAAAGGACCGCGTGGTCAGGAAACAGCTTGGGGATTACACGTATCTTGCCTCGGATATCGCGTACCACCGCGATAAGCTGCTGCGGGGGTATGACCTGCTCATCGATGTCTGGGGAGCGGACCACCACGGCTACATTCCGAGAATGGAGGCGGTCGTGCAGGCGTACGGGTATCCCACGAGCCGGTTGCGCGTCGTTCTGGTTCAAATGGTCAATCTGTTGCGGGGCGGCCGCAAGGTCGAGATGTCGAAGCGGGCCGGCGAATTCGTGACCCTCCGGGAGGTCCTGGATGAGGTCGGAACAGACGCGGCCAAGTTCTTCTTTCTGATGCGGAGGTCGGATACGCACGTGGATTTCGATCTGGAGTTGGCCCGGCAGCAATCGGCAGAGAACCCGGTGTATTACGTGCAGTATGCGCATGCCAGGATCGCCAGCCTGTTCCGGGTCGCCGGAGAACGAGGGATTCGGGTTCCCGCTGCCGGAGAAGTTGATCTCAGCGTCCTCACCGATCCGGATGAATTCAG
>JAHRHE010000145.1 GCA_020027965.1 Nitrospirota bacterium
CTCCTGTCGGTTGACCGTTGCTGATCCCAACGTCAGCCAAGGAAGCACCCCTTCTTTTTGGCGTCAAGAGCATTTTGCACAGAGAAGGTTACATCACCCGCGAAGTCCCCACCTTGACACCATTGCTCGGACCGGCTATGATGCCACTGCCTTTAACGCTCATCCGGTGAGGTGAGCAAGGAGCGACATCGATGCGGAGCGGCCTGTCTGGCGCTGTGCCCGAGCACCCTGTGACCTTCTCATCACGGAAGTGGCGAGAAGGTTTTTTTATGCCTTCTTGCGAACACGTGATTCGTGAAACGTCGATCCTGGCAAGACAGTGGCTGAGGGTTAGTGGTCCGTGGCACTGACTACTAATCCGTAACCCCTTTCCTGTCACGAGATACGCTTCACGAGTGACGAACCAGCGTAGCACCCTATGATTGCCGGGAACAAAAAAGACAAAAAACAGGAGACGCTGGTGATGGATACCAGCGAGGTAGGCCGCGCGCTGACTCGCATCGCTCACGAGATCCTGGAGCGAAATAAGGGGACGCAGAACCTGGCGCTCGTGGGAATCCGGACGGGCGGGGTCCATTTGGCACATCGGCTGGTCCGGCGCATTCAGGACATCGAGCGGGCGCAGGTTCCGATCGGGGAGCTAGACATCACTCTGTACCGGGACGACCTCGCGAGCCGGAAGGACCAGCCCGTGCTGCGCAAGACCACCGTCCCGTTCAACATCTCGGATTTAATCGTTGTGCTGGTCGATGACGTGCTGTTTACGGGTCGCACGGTTCGCGCCGCCATGGACGGACTGATAGACCTGGGGCGCCCGGCAGAGATCCAACTCGCCGTCCTCGTGGACCGGGGACACCGTCAACTGCCCATCAAAGCGAACTATATCGGCAAGAACATTCCGACATCGGTCGAGGAGATCGTGCAGGTATACCTCGAGGAAGAGGGCGAAGAGGATCGCGTCGTTATTCTGAAAGAATGAATCCATGAGCCTCAAGCGTAAAGACCTGGTCAGCATCGCGTCGCTCGATCCGGACGAGATCATGCTCATCCTGGAGACAGCCGACTCGTTCAAGGAGGTCAGCGGACGCGAGATCAAGAAGGTACCCGCGCTTCGAGGGAAAACCGTGGTCAATTTCTTCTTCGAGCCCAGCACACGAACCAGGACCTCGTTCGAGCTGGCGGCGAAGCGCCTCAGCGCCGATGTCATCAACTTCTCCACGTCCTCCAGTAGCGTAGTGAAGGGCGAGACGCTGCTGGACACCGCCCGCAACATTGAGGCGATGCAGGCGGATATCATCGTGCTGCGCCATCCGGCCGCGGGTGCCGCGGAGACGCTGGCCCGAGGGGTCAAGTCCTCGGTGATCAATGCCGGCGACGGCTGGCACGAGCACCCGACCCAGGCGCTCCTGGACCTGTTCACGTTGCGGGAGAAGAAGTTGACGTTCAAGGGACTGCGCGTGGCGATCGTGGGCGATCTCGCCCATAGCCGGGTCGCCCGGTCCAACATCTATGCGCTCACCAAGATGGGGGCGGAAGTCAGAGCGGTGGGTCCGCCCACCATGATTCCGGCCTTTCTGGATCGGCTTGGGGCTCGCGTCTATTACAACATGGATGAGGCGTTGCGTGGCGTCGATGTGATCTTGATGCTCCGGTTGCAGTTAGAACGCCAGGGTCCGGCACTTTTCCCGACCATTCGGGAGTACTCGCGTCTGTACGGACTGACTTCCGAGCGGCTCAAGTTGGCGGACAGCGGGGCCCTGGTCATGCATCCGGGCCCGATCAATCGAGGCGTTGAGATAGCGCCGGAGGTAGCCGATGGCTTCGCGTCGGTCATTCTGGACCAGGTCACCAACGGCGTGGCGGTTCGGATGGCGGTCCTGTATCTGCTCTCAGGAGCAAGTTGAATAGCGCATAGCGAACAGCGAGCAGCCAGAAGCCCAGAGCTATTCGCTACTTGCTGCTTGCTACTCGCTGGTGGGTCATAATAGATGAGGATTCTAATTAAGGGCGGTTGGGTGATCGATCCGGGCCGTGTGAACGGCCTGGCCGATGTCCTGATCGAGGACGGCAAGATTGCTGCGGTCGGGGAGCGCCTCACGCCGGGCCGCGGTCCCGCGCCGCCGACCGTTATCGATGCCTCCGGCAAATTGGTTCTGCCGGGCTTCGTGGACCTGCACGTCCATTTGCGTGAACCTGGTTTCGAGTACAAGGAAACGATCGCCACCGGGACCGCGGCGGCTCTGGCGGGCGGGTTCACCTCTGTGTGTTGCATGCCCAACACCCATCCGGTCAACGACAATCAGGCGATCACGGAGTTTATCCTCGAACAGGCGAGGGTGGCCGGGAACGCACGCGTGTTCCCGGTCGGGGCCATCACCAAGGGATCCGAGGGCAAAGAACTGGCTGAGATCGGCGAGCTGCGCGACGCCGGGTGTGTGGCCATTTCGGATGACGGACAACCGGTGATGAATAGTCTGGTCATGCGGCGCGCCATGGAGTATGCGCTGGCCTTCGATCTGCCGGTGGTCGATCATTGTGAGGACCTCCACCTGTCCGAGGGCGGATGCATGAACGAGGGAATCGTCTCCACCCAACTTGGGTTGCCGGGGATCCCGGCTGCGGCAGAAGACGTGATGGTTGCCCGCAATCTGGCGCTTGCCCAACTGACGGGAGCGCGGCTCCACCTCGCGCATGTGAGCACCGAGGGATCGGTACGGCTGGTGCGGGAGGCGAAGGCGCGAGGGGTTCGGGTCACAGCCGAGGCATGCCCGCACCACTTCACGCTGACGGAAGAAGCCGTGCGCGGATTCGACACGCACGCGAAGATGAACCCGCCGCTCCGGACCTGGCAGGATGTACAGGCGGTCAAGGAAGGGTTACGCGACGGCGCGATCGACGCGATCGCCACAGACCATGCTCCTCATGCGGCCCAGGAGAAGCAGCAAGAGTTTGCGGCCGCTCCGAACGGGATCGTCGGATTGGAAACAGCCCTGCCGCTGACGCTGGCCCTGGTTGAGGAGAGCATCTTGACGTTGGAGTCAGCCGTTGCCAAACTGACGACAGAACCGGCCCGGGCCTTTAGGCTACCCAAGGGGAGTCTCGCGCCGGGCGTGGACGCGGATGTGGTTCTGGTGGATCCGAAGGCTCAGTGGGGGGTGGACCCGTCTCGGTTCCGGTCCAAGGGCCGGAACACTCCCTTTGCCGGTTGGACGGTGAAGGGGCGCGTCCTGACCACGCTGGTGGGTGGCCGGGTGGTCTACGAGCTTCCCACCGCGGAACGGTGAAGGCGGTTCACGATTCAAGCCAGTATCTTACGACTCATCAATCGCGAATGTTGATGGAGGTCAGCCGTACGGGAAGAATGGGACTTCTGGCCTGTTATATTCTGGAGGTGACCGCACTGGCAATCTGGATCGGTGGACTGGTTGTGATCATTGCCGCAGTGATTCCGGCGGTGTTCAACGCTTTCGGAGCCTCTATGGAAACGGCCGGGCGGCTCCTCGCGCGTGTCTTCGACGGGTATAATCGACTGGTCATCGGGTCGATCGTGACGCTGGCCGCCACCTCCGCCTGGCGACTCTGGGTCAGCGCGCGACGCGGCCGCGCTGATGCGGCGGTCCCGCGCGTCGAGTTGGGGCTGCTAGTCGTGATGATTCTGGTCGCCTTGCTCATCGTGCTGGTGCTCGGACCAGCCTTGGTGATGCGACAAGAACACGCTTTTGCCGCGCAGGGAGAGATCGCCAAAAAGGCCGCCTTCGAGGGCTTCTTCCAGATCCATCGGGTGGTCCGAACTCTGTACGTCCTCAACCTGGGATTGGGACTCGTCCTGCTTGGTGTGAAGATCCGCCACTCTATGGGGCGTGCGGATACGGGTTAGTAACACCGGGGCAGCGCGGATGTCGACATGAACAAGGCCATACTAGCGCTCGCAGATGGGACGGTGTTCGAAGGCCGTGCCATCGGCCATGAAGGGGAGACCGTTGGCGAAGTGGTCTTCAACACCGCCATGACCGGGTATCAGGAGATCTTGACCGATCCCTCCTATAAGGGCCAGATCGTCACGATGACCTGCTCGCACATCGGGAATTACGGCGTGACGGCGGAGGACGTCGAGTCTCGGTTGGTGTGGGCAGAGGGCTTCGTCGTGAAGGAGGCGAGCCGGCGGGCAAGCAACTGGCGCGCCCAGCAGACCCTCCATGACTACCTCCGGCAGGCCCGGGTCGTCGGCATTGACGGTGTGGACACCCGCACACTCACCCGACACCTGCGCGAGGCGGGCTCCCAGCAGGGCGTCATCTCGCACGTGGACATGGATCCGCGCCGCGTGGTTGAGAAGGCGCGCAACGCGCCGAGCATCCTCGGGCGCGACCTCGTCTCGGAAGTGACCTGTTCTGCGCCCTATGAATGGACCGAGGGGTCCGGTGTGTGGAAGCCTGAGGCCGGATCACCACAGCAGGATCGTGCCGCGGCGGGCACCGGCTCAGGGTCGGCTCCCGGTCGCGCCTATCGCGTCATCGTCTATGATTTCGGTCTCAAACGCAACATCCTCCGGCGCCTCGTGGATGTCGGGTGCCACGTGACGGTGGTGCCAGCCTCGACCCCGGCTGCCGCCGTCCTCGCGATGAATCCGGACGGCATTGTCTTGTCCAACGGCCCCGGCGATCCCGAGGGTGTCCCCTATGCAGCGCAGGCGGTCCAATCTCTGATCGGTCACGCCCCGATCCTCGGCATCTGTCTTGGGCATCAGATCCTCGGACTGGCCATGGGGCTCCACACCTACAAGCTGAAATTCGGGCACCACGGTGCGAATCATCCCGTGATGGATCTGAGAAGTAAGAAGGTAGAGATCACGTCCCAAAACCACAATTTCGCGGTCCAGGCGCCTGCCCCTCTCGATCGTACCGCCACGGACCAGTCGGTCGTCGAGACCCGGTATGGACGCGTCGCGCTGACCCATCTCAGTCTGAACGATGAGTCGGTTGAAGGGTTGGTTTGCCTGGACCACCCGGTGCTGTCCGTCCAGTATCATCCCGAAGCTTCGCCAGGTCCGCACGACTCGCGTTACGTCTTTCAACAGTTCGTTCACATGATGGCGTGATCACTGCTTCATCATTGAGGAGATGCCCCATGACTACAGGCCTGACGGTGACAAAGGGACTCGCGCTGCTGGCGACTGCTCTGGTCACAGGATGTGTGACCATCAATCTCCTACCTGGCCCCGGCCCTCTCAAAGAGGTCGAGCTGAGCGGGAGCGGCTCGGCGAAGGTCTTGATGCTTGAGCTCTCCGGACTGATCAGCGCCCTGGAGGAAGACGGGTTTATAGAGCGACCCAGCCCTGTGGCTCGGATCAAAGAGGAGCTCACACGCGCGCAAGACGATGACCGGATCAAGGCCGTCGTCCTGCGCATCAACAGTCCCGGGGGCACCGTGACCGCCTCGGATGTCATCTACCACGAGCTGCGTTCGTTCAAAGAAAAGCGGAAGGTTCCCATCATCGCCTCGATCATGGATGTCGGCGCCTCGGGCGGCTATTACGTGGCGGCTGCCGCGGACAAGATCGTCGCCCATCCCTCCTCTGTCACCGGGAGCGTGGGGGTGATTATGCTCACCATGAACGCCCGCGGGCTTTTGGAGAAGGTCGGCCTGGAGGCAACCGCCGTGACCTCGGGGCCGAAGAAAGACATGGGCTCACCGTTCCGACCTATGACGCCGGAGGAACGAGCCATTTTTCAAAGTGTGATCGATTCGTTTTACGATCGTTTTCTCACCGTAGTCCGCGAAGGCCGGCGATTTCTCTCGGCAGACGAGGTACGCAAGCTTGCGGATGGCCGCATTTATTCAGGTGAACAGGCCAAGGCACTCGGTCTCGTGGACAGCATCGGATATTTGGACGACGCGATTGAACTGGCGAAGCGGCAGGCCGGGCTGAAGGACGCCCGCGTGGTTGCCTACCGACGGCCGGGCGAGTACCGCCCGAACATTTATGCCCAGTTGCTCGGCGGGGGGAGCGGCTGGACAGCGCTCGGTGGTCTCGACTTGATGGGGATGCTGCGCGGAGGCACACCACAGTTCATGTACCTCTGGATGCCATAAATTCAGGTGGCGAAGGGCACGAGGCGATGGGCAATAGGCGATGGATAGGAGTAATGTACGGCTGTGAGTCGTAAAAGGTGAATTCTCAATCAGACAGCTCAGCCCTCAGCACTCAGGACTCCCTCATTGAGTCGCCAGTGCCCGTGGGGCGTCGGACCGTCCTGTATCTCGGGGCCCAGGGTGCGCTCGCTGCCCTGGCCGCATTGGGCTGGTTTGGATCGTTGGGCTCCCTCACAGGCTGCATTCGGGCACCGGGGACTGCCCGAGACCAGTTGATCTTCATCTCTGAGGAGAAGGAGATCGCAATGGGAGTACGCGCCTACCGGGAGGTGCTGCGCCACACCAGGCTCAACGAGAATCCCGAGATCAACGAGCTGGTGAACCGGGTCGGACGGCGGATCGCCGCCGCGGCCAACAAGCCGGAGTACCATTGGGAGTTCGCGGTCATCCAGG
>JAHRHE010000051.1 GCA_020027965.1 Nitrospirota bacterium
GGTGTCATCATCGCTCAACTTGGACTCAAACGCCATCCCGTATTGGTACCCGTGGCACCCGCCGCCGCGTACGTAGACCCGCAGGCCCACGGTGTCCTTTTCTTCCTGCATGAGTTCCCGAATTTTCTGCTCCGCCACCGATGTAATCGTAACCATGGTCCCTCCTCGTTCCCTCGCAGGCCCGCCGGCATCCCCCGGCGCACTAGACACGGCCGCTAGCGTGTGGCAGCCTTCTATCACTATATCGCCCGTCCAACCCTAAGTCAACCCAATGGAAAGGGGTCCGGCGGCAGGATTCACCCACCATATCCCGGGAGCTGGTCAGACATCTCCGCCAGGGCCTTGTAGGACTGGTCCTTCTTGGAAATGATAGGGTCTGAGACCGGCCAAGGGATGCGCAGGGTGGGATCATTCCAGATAATGCCGCGCTCGTCCTTGGCCGAATAGAAATTCGTGACTTTGTAAGTCACTCCCGCTGACTCGCTGGTCACGCAGAACCCATGCGCGAAGCCGGGAGGGATATAAAGCTGCCGTTTGTTCTTGGCCGAGAGCTCGATCCCGACCCACTGGCCGAAGGTCGGGGACCCTCTCCGGATGTCCACCGCCACATCGAACGCCTCGCCCTCGACCACCGCAATCAGCTTCCCTTGGGCGTTGGGGAACTGATAGTGCAGCCCTCGAATCGTCCCGCGAACGGAGCGGGACCAGTTGTCCTGCACAAACGGCCCGGGAATTCCGCCATCTGCGTACTTCCTGGCATGATAGGTCTCCAGAAAAAACCCCCGTGGATCCTCGAACACATCGGGCTCCACCAGAATCACACCTTTCAGGGCCGTCTCAATGAATCTCACCCTCGGCCTCCTTCCGCCTCACGAGGTTCCTGCCGCTGCACAATGTGCGTACCCGGCGTCCATCTTATCGTGTTCCGCCGGCGGAGAAAAGGGATCTGAAGAGTTGCGCCCACGCCGGTAAGCTGGTAGGGTTTCGGGCGGGTGGCCCCCGTGCAGCGCCCAGAGCGCGTGATGACCAGGCGAAAGCAACAGAGCACCATGGCCGGTCGGGTCGGCGTGCTGGTCGCCGGACTGGTGACTGCGTGCGTCCCGACTGGATCGTTCACGCTCGTAGACTTGACCCATGACTTCGGCGAGGAGACGATCTACTGGCCCGCCAACAAATCGTTTCAGTGGGAAAAGACCGACTGGGGAACGACTGCGGCCGGATACTGGTACGCCTCCGCCAATTTTGCCGCCTCGGAGCACGGGGGAACCCATATTGATGCCCCTATCCATTTCGGCCGAGGCCGGAGCACCGTGGATCAGATCCCCCTGGATCGCTTGATCGGGCCGGCGGTGGTCGTTGACATGAGGTCCCGGTGCGACACCGATCCCGACTGCGAGCTGACGGTGGACGATCTGGTCGCCTGGGAATCGCGGTACGGCCGGATTGAGGACGGCGCCTTGGTGTTCATGCTGACCGGGTGGGGACAGCGCTGGCCGGACCGAACGCGTTACCTGGGCAGCCACACACCGGACGATCCCCGCACGCTTCACTTTCCCGGCTTTTCGCGTGAAGCGGCCGAGTTTTTGGTCTCTCGGCGGCTGGTGCGGGGCGTAGGCATTGACACCGCCAGCATCGACCCGGGCCGATCACGCGACTTTCCCGCTCACCGTGTGTTAAACGGCGCCGACGTCTATGCCCTCGAGAACGTGGCCGCCTTGGATCGGCTCCCGTCCCGAGGCGCCACGGTCTACGCATTGCCGATCAAGATCAAGGGCGGGACCGGTGGACCGGTCCGGATCATCGCGCTGGTCCCATAGCGCCGGAACGCGAATGGCACATGGCTCCGGATGACTCGCTGCTCGTGACTGCCACTAGCTCGTTGGCCGAGGAGGGCACACATGGCAGACCCTAAGCGGCATCTCAGCCTGGTCAAGCCGCAGTACACGCTGTGCTACGGGATGCGGCTGGACAAGGGAACCGCCCCCGAAGAGGCCCATCCCCAGGTTCCCGTGAGGCTCCCTGACGGATCCGAAGGAAGCCTCACGTTGCACGTGATTAATGGCACGCCCGATGAGATCAAAGCGCAATTGCTGCAAAGTGTCGACGCCTTCTTCGAGATCTACGGGAAGCGCTGAGACGGACAGAGCAGACAGCCAGCTCCGTGGTCAATGCGGACCTGAATCGGCGACATCGGGCGGGTGAGGATAGAGCTGTTGCAGGCGTTCAAGGAGCGGGATGGCTTCAGGCGTGCTCGTCCGGGTCGGCTCGCTCGGTGGATGGTCCCACGTCAGCGTGGTGAGGCCGACCTCGGTCAGGATACCGCGAATCGTCTCGACCAGGGCCTCGAGGGTCACCTCGGTGCCGCCCCGTAGATCCAGCACCCGCTCGCCAGGGCGCGTCGGCGGAGGGTCATCCCTGATCAACGCCCAGCACCGATCGAAGATCGTCGCACGGACGCTTTCCGGGATGTTCAGGGTGGGCAACTCGGACGTACAGAGTGCCGTCACCAGCAGGACGAACTGCAGGTCCGGCATCCCGGGATGATGGATGTCCAGTGTTTGCACAGGCTCGTCATATCAGACAGGGCCAGGCGAGTCAACCGGCTCGGTCCGCGGCCGTTGTGGCACGGAGCACGTTGACAGACGAGGAAGACCATGGTGACGATTACGTTGATGGGGCAGCTTCAAACCGCCGAGGGCGAGCGGGACCTCGCGTGCGAGGTCTCCGAGCCGATGACCGTCCGGCAACTCATCCAGCGGCAAGGAGAGACGTTGCGAGATATCCTTCAGCTCATGCGAGAGAAGAAGCTCCTAGTGACCGTCAACAAGCGGATCGCGAGCGAGGACACGCGTATCCAGGACGGTGACGACATCAAGCTGGTCCCGCATGATGGGATGGGAGGAACCGGGCTGGCGCCATCCCTGTGATCCGGACCCTCGCGCCACTCGAGGCGGCATCGATCAGACTCAGCGCCTGATCCGAACGCGCAGGGCCTCACGAGCTGGGCCGGCCCTGTCCTGGAGGCCGGCCCAGCTCTCACAAGCTCAGAAGGTGGCTTTCGGTGGAGCCTATGAAGGAGTGCGTTATCTCTTCCCGAGAATCGCGTCTTTGGCAGCCTTGGCGACGCGGAACTTCACCACACGCTTGGCCGGAATCTTGATCGCCTCGCCGGTCTGGGGGTTACGCCCCATGCGGGCCTTCCGATTGGCCAGCACCAGCTTCCCAATCCCTGGGAGCACGAAGGCATTCTTCGCCTCTTTATAGGCCAGTGCGGCGAGGTTTTCCAAAAGCTCGCCGGCAGCCTTCTTGGTGATCGCGGCCTTTCCCGCAATGTGATCGGCAATCTGAGACTTCGTCATCGATTTTGCCATGGAGCCCTCCTGGTTGACGTAAGGGTGATCGTGTCGCGCCTCTCCTGAGAACCGTTGGGTCTTGAAAAAAGGAAAAGGGTGAAGGGATCGGTCGTTTGCCCCGGTACTGCGGGCCGTCCGTGTCAAAGTCGGACGCGAGTGTACCCAAAGTCCCCCACCCTGTCAACCAGAAAAAGCGCGACTGGCTTGGGGAGCGGGCCCCTCGGCGCCAGCCCGTCTTGAACCATGCCAGCGGAGAGGGGTACAGTACCAGCCAGGCCGCGACAAGGCGGGTCGTCTCATACGAGCGTGCACAAGGAGTCCCATGGGGAAAGAACTGCCGATCCTTCCTGCTTCTCCGCAACCGGGCGAGCCCGGCGGAGGAGAGGAGCCCGTCCACTATTCACGCGTGTTCTGCTCCCGCGAGAACTCGCCGCCGCTGCGCCTCCTGCTCGATTTCCTGAAATCAAAGGGCCAGAACCCCTTGATTCCCAAGATGGATCCGGCCGCGCTCGATGACTGGGCCTGGGTGCAGGTCTCGCTTGGCTATCATCGGGAGCGGAAACCCCTCCAGCTCATCTGCGTCAGGGACCGAGGGACCTTTGAAGATGTCTTTAGACAGGAACAATCCGCGTTTCTGGAACGGCTGTCGGTGTTCGACGATATCGAGGCCGAGCTCATTCGCGAACACGTCACTCGAGCCCGGTTCATCGCGACCACCCGGCTCATCAAGAGCGACATCACCGAGGAGGGCTATGACTTCAATGGGTGGGTCCTGGAATTCTTCCAGGAGAACTGCAATGGGGTCGTGCAGGTGGACGGCCAGGGCTTTTTCTCACCCAAAGGCGAGTTGGTCATCGAGATCGAGGACTAGCCTCTCCCCCCTTCTATGAGCCGATCCTCAGAGCGCCAGGGCCGCCTTCCTGACCTCGCCGCGCGCTGGTTCGAGCGGGCCCGCGCCTCGCTGTTCGGCGAGCTGCCCCGCCGGTGCGGTTGCAACCGACGCCGCATCGGTCCGTTGGCAATGAGCCGATCGTTACTGACTCAACCGTCAATTCTTCAGGTGTGTGTCCTGGACAGGGCCACGAGCGGTGTGGTAAGTTGGCGCCCACCTCGCAGAACGACTGCGCCTGTAGCTCAGCGGATAGAGCACTAGCCTCCGGAGCTAGGGGCCACAGGTTCAAATCCTGTCAGGCGCGCCACACGCGCGTGAGGCGTCAGGCGTGAAAAGACGTCAGGGGTAAGGGGTCAGGCTATAGAGGAAGCCCCTTTCCCCTTACGCCGTACGCTTCACTCCTCACGCGTTCAAAGATCGGTGGGCCGTTAGCTCAGCTGGTAGAGCAGCTGACTCTTAATCAGCGGGCCGCAGGTTCGACCCCTGCACGGCCCACCATCAAAATCATAGGCTTCTGCTTCCTCTCGGCCGTGATGCCCCACCCCGGCCCTCATCCTACCAACGGCCAATCTTGAGATATGGCTGAAAGGGTTCTCCGGCTCGTCACATAAGAGAAGCAGAGCCGAGAGAGAGGTCGGTCCTCGCCGACTGCCGATGGTCACCCATTCACCGACACGGAGGTTCCCATGCTGAGCCTACGCATTCCTTCTTCGATAGTCGCCCGACTCTTGCTGGTGAGCGCGCTCCTTCTGGCCGCGCCTCCTCTGGCCCGGTCGTCATCCCCTTCCTCCGCCTCCCCCGCAGCTCCCCCGAGTCTCCCCTTGTCCAAAATCGTGCTGTACTCCAGCGGGGTCGGTTACTTCCAGCATGACGGCAAGGTGCACGACCGCGAGCAGTTGGACCTCCGGTTCAACGTCAATCAAGTCAACGACCTCCTCAAGAGCCTCGTGGTCCAGGATTTCAGCGGCGGCCAGGTAGCCTCTGTCACCTACGGCTCGCGGGATCCGCTCACGAAGACGCTCACGAGTTTTGGAGTCAACCTCACGGGCAATCCGACCCTGAGCCAGCTCTTGACCCAGATCCGAGGGGAGCAGCTTGAACTAGCCACCCCCAATCCGGTCACCGGCACACTGGTGGGAGTGGAGAAAAAGGCCGAGTTCGTCGGTGAGGGTCCGCAGCGCCGGCTGGTTGAGACGGAGTACGTCACCATACTGACTGAGGAGGGCCTCCGGTCCATCCCCCTCCTTCAGATCCAACGCCTCAAGTTGGTGAACGAGCCGCTCAATCGCGAGCTTCAGCAGGCCCTCGCAGTCCTCGCCACGAGCCACGATACACAAAAGAGATCGGTCTCGATCACGTTCGAGGGCAAGGGATCCCGTGAGGCCCGCGTCTCCTACCTGACCGAGACTCCGGTCTGGAAGACCTCTTACCGGCTGGTCCTGGATGACGAGCGGCCGCCGTTCCTCCAGGGCTGGGCAATCGTCGAGAACACCACCGAAAGTGATTGGTCGAACGTACGGCTGTCGCTGGTGTCCGGGCGGCCGATCTCCTTCATCATGGACCTCTATCAACCTTTGTATGCCCCTCGGCCCATGATCGAGCCCGAACTGTATGCGTCGCTCCGTCCACAGGTCTATGGCGAGGCCCTCGAACAGGCCTCCGGGCTGGAGGGTCGGCTCGAGACGGGCAAGAAAGAGGCGAAGATGAAGGGCGATCGAGCAGAATCCGACCTGGCAAAGGCGGCAGGCCGCACCAGGGCATTCGCTCCATCGGCCGCGGCGGACCAGCCGCAGGCAGAAGAAGCCTTCCGCAGCCTTCAAGAGGGTGTGACGACGGCTGCCGCGGGGCAGGAGGCCGGCGAACTCTTCGAATATCGCCTGGCCACCCCGGTCTCCCTGGCCAAGCACTCGTCGGCGCTGCTTCCGATCCTCGGGCAGGGGATTCAAGGCCAGAAGCTGTCGATCTATAACCAGAACGTAAATGCCAAACATCCGCTGAACGGGTTCCGGCTCAAGAACACCACGTCGCTCTATTTGATGCAGGGGCCCGTCACCCTGTTTGATGGGGGAGCCTACGCGGGCGATGCCCGCATCGAAGATCTCGCCCCCGGCCAGGACCGACTGATCAGCTACGCGCTCGACCTCAGGACCGAGGTGGAACCCAAGTCCGAGGGCGGCCAGCAGGAACTGGTCACCGTGAAGCTGCGGAAGGGCACGATGCTGATCACGCGCCGTTTGGTCGACGAGCGGACGTACGCGATCAAAAGCCGCGAGCAGAAGTCCAAAACCGTGTTGATCGAGCACCCCTATCGGGCCGATTGGAAGCTGACGCAGCCTGCCGAGTCGACGGAACGGACCCGGGACGTCTACCGCTTTTCCGTGACCATCGAGCCGGGCAAGGGCACCACGCTCCGCGTCAAAGAAACCAAGCCGCTCCAGGAGACAGTGCATCTCATGGAAACCGGCCTCGATCAGATCGGTGTGTACCTCCAGGCGAAGGAAGTCAGCCCCCAGGTCAAGGAAGCGCTCCAGCGTGTGGTCAGTCTGCGGAGCAAGCTGGACGAGACTCGCTCCCAGCGAACCCGACTGGAGCAGCGCATCGCCGAGATCACGGCCGAACACAGCCGCATCCGCGAGAATATGCGGACGTTGTCCCAGACATCCGAGTTGTATGCCCGATACGTGAGAAAGCTGGATCAGCAGGAAACGGAGCTCGAGAAATTGCGCAAGGAAATCGACGCGCGCAAGAACGCCGAAGAGGAGCAGCGGCGCGACCTGGAGAGTTACCTGCTCGGGTTGGATCTGGCGTGATCCGGTCTGCACGAGGGCCGACGCGACGGACCGACGAAGCGGCGCACTGCAGACGCTGGGCAGGCACCAGGGAACGGCCCTGGCTCGGGGTTTGAAGCCAGGGAAAATCTGCGCTATCCTCAGGTCCATCGGGTGACAGCGGGGCCGGGACGCTTGAGCGTGCTGGTTGATCAGCGATCGGCGAGAGGCCACGATGAGAGCCATGCGGCTGGACCAGAGTGCCGATGTCAGCACCGAGCCACTGGTGCTCGCTGAGGTGTCCGCGCCGGAGCCGGGACCCGGGCAGGTCCGGGTCCGTGTCCAGGTCTGCGGGGTCTGCCGCACGGATCTGCACGTCGTGGAGGGAGACCTCCCGCAGGCCAAGCGGCCCATCATTCCCGGGCACGAAGTCGTCGGCACGGTGGACCGTGTCGGACACGGCGTCCGCACGGTGAAGGAAGGGGACCGCGTCGGGATCGCGTGGCTGCAGCAAACTTGCGGGCGGTGCGAGTTCTGCGTCAGCCAGCGGGAAAATCTGTGCGCCCAGGCGACCTTCACGGGCTATCACGTCGATGGCGGCTACGCGGAGTACGCCCTGGTGCCGGCTGAGTTCGCCTATCCGATTCCTCCGGTGTTCGGCGACGAGGAGGTGGCCCCCCTGCTCTGCGCCGGGATCATCGGGTACCGGTCCTTGCGCCTGAGCGGGGTGAAGCCCGGGCAGCGCCTCGGTTTGTACGGCTTCGGAGCCTCAGCCCACATTGTCATTCAGGTGGCCCGGCACTGGGGCTGCACGGTGTATGTCTGCTCGCTCCGCGAGGAGCATCGCGCGCTGGCGCGTGAGCTGGGGGCGGCCTGGGTAGGTAGCGCGGCGGAGGCGCCTCCTGATCGGCTGCACAGCGCCATTCTTTTCGCCCCTGCCGGTGAGCTCGTCCTCCCGGCCCTGCGTGCGCTGGACCGCGGCGGGACCCTGGCACTGGCCGGCATCCACATGACCCCCATCCCGTCGATCAACTACGATCAGGAGCTGTTCGGGGAGCGCACCATCCGAAGCGTCACGGCGAACACGAAGCAGGACGGCCTGGACCTGCTGCTGGAGGCCGCCGCCATTCCAATCCGCGCCCATACGCAACGGTTTCCGCTGGAGGCTGCCAACCAGGCGCTCCAGGCGCTGAAGATCGGGACGATCAAAGGCGCTGCGGTCCTGACGCTGAAGTAAGAGCTTCGATCGCCCCCCTGCTCAGCCACCCCCTTGCCGATCGTCGTGCCCCTGCGGTATGCTTGACGACTCGGATGGGGGATTCGATGCAGAAGCGCACGACGACTCGACTGGCGCGGGGGCTCTTCCTTGAGCGCGATGTGGAGCGGTTTCGAGAGCAACTGGCCCGCTTTAAGCCATTTCAGTCCCGCCGACCGCCCGCAGCCTCTCTGGAAGAGTTCGACCTGGCCACGGACCAGTTGATCAGCGAGGTGTTCGGGGAGGCCTCAGAGATGGTGGAGGCCTACCAGTACGCGAAGCTGGGAGAAGCCTCGAGCCTGGTGAACCTGCCGGAAGAGGCCCAGGAAAGCGGAGCGCAGGATCTGGACCGGGAAAGCCTCCAGCAGCGGAAGCGCGTGCTGGAAAGCTGCATCTGCGAGCTGGAGGCGTGTCGGTCCGGCGTACCGGGCAAGCCGGCCGGCAACTCCAAGCCAGCGATCGGCCCCAGGGTTGCGGACTACATGTCATCCGACCTTCGAAGCGTGCATCTGGATGCCACGATCAAGGAGGCCGCCCGGCTGCTCCAGAAATGGAAAGTCGGCTCCCTGCTGGTGGATGACGGACTCCGCTATCTCGGCATCATTACGGACACGGACCTGAGCCGGAAGGCCGTGGCGCGAGGACTCGATCCGAACGCCACGCGCGTGCGGATCTGCATGAGCAAACCGGTGATCACGGTCGAGGACAGCGAGCTGCTGACGGACGCGGTCCGCTTGATGCGGGACAAGGCCATCCGCCACCTGGCCGTCACCGAGGACAGGACGATCATCGGCGTCCTCTCCCTCTCCGATGTCATACGATATTATTCCGGCATCGCCTAGTGCCCGGAAAATCACCGAGCCCATTACTGGACTCGTATGAGAGAAGCCTTGTGCCGCAGTAGGGTTGAACCCAAGGCCAGAAACCGCCGGGTCATCTGCCCTGCAATCCGAAAGGGGGAATAATGGGACCGACCAAGGTGATCGTGAAAAAAGACGCGATTTACGACGCCAAGACAGGCAAACTGATCAAGGACGGGCTCGTAGGCCGCAAGGAACTGGAGGACTACGCCGCGCGCCATTATGTCGTTCTTCCGGAAGCCGACAAGACCGGCAAGCCCTGGGAGCTGAACGGGCAGGCGGTCTATTGCTTCCGCGGCTCTCGGTACGAGACGCTTGACGATCACCAAGCGCATCTGTCCCGGTGCCCCGAGTGCGGGGGGATGGCTATCCGCGCCGAGGAGGTCACGCTCGAGCGGGATTGTCTCCGTTGCACGCACTGCGGGCATGAATTCGACGCGCGGTTGGAAATGCTTGAGAGTTAGGAGTGGTGGCCTCAGCTGGCGAAGGGCGATGCGTGAGGGCGCAGGCAGCCGGGGTGCCTCCTGTGCTCGCGCACCGCGCACACCAGATTTGTTGAGAGCTCACGTGTGGATAGTGTGCTCGGTGGACGCGCGCAGTTGGAAGCACCCCGGCTACCGCACCCGATTGGAAAGTAAGCCTATGCCTTCCACCCGAGGCGCTATATAAGGGGTGGTAAGGGGTCGGGGTGGGCCCCTGCTCGCGGAGCGCGCACAGAAGAATGGGCGATGTGGTCAAGCGGCCTGCCGTGCTCGCGCACCGCGCACTCAAGATTGATTGGTTCCCGGCCTCGGTGGATGGAGTGCTCGGTGGACGCGCGCAGTCTCAGGCCACCAGCCCACATCGCCGCGCAAAAAGATCAGGTGGAAGTGTGCCGGGTACCCGTTGCGCTTCTAACTGCAACGGGTGATGACGCGCGCAGTTAGAGGCACCCCCGCCACACACTCTGAGAGGGGAAAACAAATGGACGGGTGCTCGCTCGGGCAAGGGCGCGTCGTGGCGCGCCCGGGGTGGGCGGGTGAAAATGATGCGCGCAATAGGTCCCACCCCGACCACCCCACTAGCCGAAAGAATAATTGAAGGTGGATGGAGTGTCGGGGGACCCGTACCACCTAGCTTTGGGGGGTAGTGGTGAAGGGGCCGGGTGCCCGTCACTCGGGTGCCCATTGCTCTTCAAGATGCAATGGGCCAAAGCAACGGGCACCCCGGCACATCGTTTTACTTCATCTTTAGGTGCGCCTTCAGAATGCCTGAGTTCTGGATCTCGGGGTTTTGCTTGCCAAGGTCGTAGGCCTTCTTGAAGTGCTCCGTCGCCCCCGGATGGTCGCCGGCCTTATCGAGCGCGAGCGCTAGGTCGTAATGCGCCTCCGCCGACTGTGGATCGGCCTTGACCGCCTCCATAAAATGCTTCTTGGCCACGTCCCAGTGGCCTTGATTGTAGTGCTCGATCCCCTCGGTGATATGCGAGTCCGCCTTCGACCCGGCCGCCGCCTTCAGCGCCGTGGCCGTCTTGCCCATATCGGCCCACGCGCTTCCAGCGAGCACGGCGCCCAGTCCCAGGATTCCCATCCACGACAACGCTTTCATCACGGCCTCCTTGGTTGAAATGGTCTGCTCAGGTTGCCTGTGTCTTAGCCTGGCCCAACACGAACCGGCCATGCTCTTCTCCTCTGCTAGGAATCATTACGGAGGAGGGAGATGATTGGATGTGCCGCGCGGTTGTCGCGCTTACATCCGTCCTTCGTCCAGCTCGATGATCTCCGTCCAGGTGCTGGCCTGGGGAAGCGACTCGACGGGCACGCCGCGCTTTGCGGCCACTTCGGCGAGCCGGTTCTGAAAACGCCGGCGCGCGGCCTCGTCCTTCGGGCCTCCCGTCAGGATGCGCTCGTTCCATTGACAGAGCTCCTCCTCCGTAAAAGGCCGGGCCTTGGCCCTCACCCAGGCCAGCAATTCCTCATCCGTCCCTCCCTGCAAGACCCGCTGCTCCAAGGCCTCTCCTGTGATCTGCAGAAAGTCGAGCAGGTACTTGTCGAATCCGACCGTGATGTAATTGTAGTCCTGGATCCGGCCGGCATGCCGGAGTCGGATTTTATCGATGAAGCGTGCCAGGTGTGCGATCCCGCCCAGCAGGATCTTCGGACTGCGCGGATACCGTTGCGTGATCATGGAGACAGGCTCCTCTTCATCATGGCATGGCCGGCCGCGCCGCCTTAGACAAGCAACAATCCGACCCGCCGCGCCCGCTTCCACGCCGCCGATCGGATCAGGAGATCAAACTTGCGAGGCCCTCCCAGCGGGTAGGTCGCTCGAACCTCCTTGAGCGAGGGGTAGCCTTCTCCGCATCGGTCCTTCCTGGGCGTGGCAACTCGGATCAGATCCGCCAGCCAGTCGGCCTGATCGGGAGACAGTCGAAGCTCCACGTCATCGGTCCGGCTTGGAAGAATCATGCGGCAGGTCTTCCCGGGACCCCGTGTATTCGGCTCGATCACCGTCGTTCCCCCGATCCAGACGAACCGGCGCTCCATCGTCGGGTCATCTCCGTCGGTGGCCTCTGCCAAGACACGGGCAACCCAATCGCGCGCGACTCCCGAGCGTTTCAAGCCCCGCTTTCCTGGATGGCCGAACCAGCTCCGCACATCGGCCGCCAGTCCGACGCCTTCCATATAATTGAACAGAGCTGTTCGCAGCCCTCCGCCGAGCCAGTCCGGTGCCTGCCCCTTGGGATCTTCGTGAATCAGATCGTTCTCTGCAAATCCGCCGAACGACGGTCCCGCGAGCCGAATCCCGTGGGAGGTCGGGTCTAACCCGATCGGGCTGTGGGCCGTGGCCGTAAACCGGTGCCAGAAGGCCGACTGGATCAAGCCCGCCTTAAACAGTTGCCGGACCCGCTCCAGACCGTCCACGGTCTCCGCCATGGTCTCACCAGGGCATCCATACATGAGATAGGCGTGCACCAGGATGCCCGCCTCCCGGAAGGCCGCCGCCACGCGTGCGGCCTGGGCCACGGTGATCCCCTTTTTCATGGCCTCGAGGAGCCGGTCCGAGGCGGCTTCCAGCCCGGCGCTGACGGCGATGCACCCGGACGCGGCCAGCAGGCGGCAGAGGTCCGTCGTAAAGGCCGTCTCGAATCGAATGTTGCCCCACCACGAGATCGCCACCCCGCGCTCCAGCAGGCACAGCGCCAGCCCCTTGAGTCCGGAGGGCGGGGCGGCCTCGTCCACGAAGTGAAACCCCCGTCGGCCCGTCTCGGTGATCAGTGTGTCGATGCGGTCGACCAGCAGCTCGCTGGGGGCCGCCTCATACCGGCCGATGTAATCCAAGCCGACGTCGCAAAACGTGCATTGCTTCCAGTAGCACCCATGCGCCACCGTCAGTTTGTTCCAGTGGCCATCCGACCAAAGCCGGTGCATCGGGTTCAGCGTGTCCAGGATGGAGAGATACCGGTCGAGCGGCAGCCCGGTGTAGGTCGGAGTTCCCAGCTCCGCCATCCCAATCTCAGGCTCGTGCGACCCGTTTCGCCAGACGACCCGCCCCTCTGACCTGAGAAACGTTCGGCACAAGGCCGCGTCCTCCCGCTTCCCATCCAAGTATTCCAGCAGACAGAGCAGCGGCCGCTCGCCGTCGTCCAAGGTTACGTAGTCGAGATAGTCGAAGACGCGGGGGTCTTGGAGACGGCGAAGCTCCGTGTTGGCATAGCCGCCGCCGAGTACGATCTTCACGGTGGGACGGCGGGCCTTGAGCGCTTGTGCGATCCGGAGCGCGCCATAGAGGTTGCCCGGGAAGGGCACCGTTAACCCGACGACGGCCGGGTCGGCTGCCTCCACATGGAGCCACAGGACCTCCAACAACAGCTCATCCGTCAGGCTCGGGGGAGCCGCGAGGGCTTTCGCCACTGGATCGAAACTCGTGGCTGACATGCCCACCTGCTCGGCATAGCGGCTGAGGGCGAACTGCGGCGCCACGGTCTCACGGACCAAGTCGGCCAAGTCTTCCAGATAGAGGGTGGCCCTGTGCCGGGCTTGATCGGCGGTGGAGGCGGCAGGGGAAGCCGCCGTTCGGGCGTGGCGAGCCGCAAAGCGAGGCCCCTGTGGGAGAAACCCTCCCCGGCAGATCCGCGGCGCCAGCGCCGGGTCGCGACCCTGGAGGAAGCCGACCACGGGCTCGATCGAGTCCAGATAGGCCCGCTCCAGCGCCAGCATCTGCCTGGCCTCTCCGGGGATCTCGCCAGGCAGGGTGCGGATTCGGTCGAACAGCCGTGTCAGGCCGGCGCGGGAGAACAGCGCGAGGACCATCTCGATCCCGACATCGGCCTGCGCCGCGGAACAACCCTGAGATCGAAGAAACCCCGTCAAGTACGCGGTGGACGGATAGGGGGTATTCAGTTGGGTCAGGGGCGGAATGACAAGAAGCAGTGGGGGCATGGTAATCACGAAAGACAACTACCACACCAGCACGCCTGACCGCCACCATCAAGGTGTGCGCTGATCCCGAATTAAAGCCACGCGTGCGAATGGGAGTGGAAATATGAGCTTGCGACTTTTATACTGTGCCCTGCATTTCCCCGTCGCCTCTGTCTTCCGCACTCGGCTTGGAATCAAGGAGGAGGACCACCCATGGCATGGCTTGATGTTCTTCTTGTCTGGTCGCGTCGGATCGCCTGGAGCGTGATCCTGATCGTGTTCGTGGGCTTCGGGCTCTACGTGTTCGCGGTGTTCAACTGGAGCTACTCTGAGGGTGAACGTGCCGGCTACCTCCAGAAGTTTTCAACAAAGGGCTGGCTCTGCAAGACCCACGAGGGAGAGATCGCGATGACCACCGTGCCGGGGGTCGCCCCACTCATCTGGAGCTTCAGCGTGTGGGACAACGCGATGGCCGAACAGATCTCGGGCCACTTGGGCAAGAAAGTCGTGGTCCACTACCGGGAGTACCGCGGCCTTCCCACAGACTGCTTCGGAACAACCGACTATTTCGTCGACAGCGTCAAGCTGGCCGAGTAACGCTCAAGAGGCCGGCTCCCGACCGACACCTGCGCCGCTGGCGCCCACCGGGGAGAGGCTCGGCGAATGTGGAACGCGCAGGGCATCTCCCTTCCCTGTCAGCATGGGGATCAAGAATGCACGCACGCTGCGCATGGGCGACCACCGAACTGATGATCCGTTATCACGACGACGAGTGGGGCGTGCCGGTCCATGAGGACGGCCTGCTCTTTGAGTTCCTAATCCTCGAAGGCGCTCAGGCCGGCCTGAGCTGGGAGACCATCCTGAAGAAACGCGAGGCCTATCGCGAAGCCTTCGATGGCTTCGACGCTGAAACCATAGCCAAGTATGGCCAGCGAAAAGTCCGTCGGTTACTTACCAATCCCGGTATCGTGCGCAACCGGCTCAAGATCGCCGCCGCCATCCGGAACGCCAAGGCTTTTCTCGCCATCCAAGAAGAATTCGGAAGCTTCGACGCTTACATTTGGCGCTTCGTGGACGGGCGGCCTAAGGTGAACGCCTGGCGGTCGTCCAAGCAGGTCCCTGCCCTGACCCCCCAGTCCGACGGGATGAGCAAGCAACTCAAGAAGCGAGGGTTCAAGTTCGTCGGCTCCACGATCTGCTACGCGTTCATGCAGGCTGTGGGGATGGTCAACGATCACACCGTGCAGTGCTTCCGGCACGGAGAACTCCTCCGAGAGACGCGCCCGGCGCGGGAGAGGCGGCTTCCTTCCTTCGTTACGCAGGGATGAACTTCAATGCCGCGGAATTCATGCAGTAGCGCAGGCCCGTCGGCGGCGGCCCGTCGTTAAACACATGACCAAGATGGCCTTCGCATCTCGCGCAATGCACTTCGGTTCTCGGGAAGATCAGCTTGAAGTCCGTCTTCGTACCGATGACCTTCTCGGAGATCGGTTGCCAGAAACTGGGCCAACCGGTTCCGCTATCAAACTTGTGTTGAGAGGAGAATAGCGGCAACTCACAGCCCGCGCACCGGTAGAGGCCGGCCGCTTTGCTGTCGTGATAGGCGTTGGTGAAGGAACGTTCCGTCCCCTCCTTGCGCAGGACCTGATACTGCTCCGGGGTGAGGAGCTTCCGCCATTCGTCGTCGGTCTTGGTAATCTTGATGATGGGTCCGATATCGCCGGCCTGAGCGGATTGGGTCCCGCCGGCTTTCATTTCCTTCTTCGGCTCCATGGTACCCCTCCTATTTAGCCGGCCATGGTGACGGGCTTCCCTTGTCAGTCCGCGTGTCACCCATGGCCTAGTCTCGCTTCTTTTCAGATCGTTACTCCAACAGGGCCTCGTGCAATGCCCGACCTCACCTGGATCCCCCGCCGGCCAGCGGGCCTGCGTACGCCGGGCCGGCACTAGTTCAGGTCGAACAGGTCCAGTTTGAACTCATCCCGTGGCTCGGGATGGATGAATCTGAAGCCTCCGGGTTCCACATAATCGAGGGTCACTCCGTCGATCCGGGGAGCGCTCGCCGCCGCGACCACGACGGTCAGGCCTTCGATGTCCTGCACTTGATCGTCAGGGCGAATCGCGTCCTCGAGCGTGATGCGGATCGCCAGTCGTTCGTCATCAAGATCCGCGAGGCTCACCCGCACGATGGGATCGTCCGGATGTTCGAGCATGAGCGCCTTCAATTGGAGTAGCGCGGCTGAGGTCACGTTGAGCATCACTGTTCCTCACGAAGCGACACGGTGCCTCAGGATCGGCCTCGCCATGGTTGCGTGCTGGACGCACGTCTCTCGGTCATTCGGGATGGCGAGTCTCTCACGCCCCCTGCTTGCTCGGCCAGAGAACTGATGATCTCCCACTCCCGCGCTCGGACCGGTTGGACCGAGAGGCGAGAGCCCTTGCGCAGGAGTTCCATGTGTTTCAGACCCGGCTGGCGCCGCAGCAGATCAAGCGGCAGCGGTTCGACCAACCGGTGCACCAGCCGGAGATCCACCATATCCCAAGTGGGTTTCGCCGGATCGCTCTTGGGATCATAGTGCTTGTGTGGGGGGTCGAAGGCGGTCGGATCCGGATAGGCTTCTCGCACCACTTCTGCCACGCCCACCACGGCTGTCGGATCAGCACTGCTATGGTAGAAGAGGACCTGGTCGCCGACCCGCATCGCCCGCAGGTAATTCCTGGCTTGATAGTTACGCACTCCATCCCAGCACGTGGTCTGCCCGGACGCCTTGCCGAGATCGTCGATCGAGAAGGCGCTGGGCTCGGACTTGACGAGCCAGAACCGGGATTCAGCGCCTGGAATCCTTCGGGTAGTCTTACGTCCCATGCTCACCAGAACCGTGCCTGAGAAGCCCGAGGCGCCCAGAATACTCTGTGCAGTCGGCCTGTGTCCAGGCAGTCCGATCGGAGCCTCCCGACAGCCCCCTCTTTGTGACCGCTGCACGCTCAGTGGTATCTTCCGCACTCGGTGAAACACGGTGGGCGCGGCCGCCGACGGCCTTCAGCCGCAGGATTCGACTCAGACCGCAGCCTGGTCCCTGTCCTCCAAGGAGTCGAAAGTGGAGGACCGGCCTGGCTGGGGCTGGAATGCGAGCGTGTTCGACCTCCCGCCGAACGAGGTAGCCCTGCATGCCAACACCCTCGCCGTCAACGAGATCGTCGGCTCGCTCGTCTACCGGGCATTGGGGAAACCGTATTGAACGAGAGGCACGAGGCGAGATTATCCAGCCCAGAGCCCATCGCCTATGGCCCAGAGCCTTTCGCTTTGACGAGCCGATGCACCGTGCCCCCGTGCCCAACGACGTACAGCTCGCCGGCTTGGTCCTGGCCGAATGAGGAAATCTTCAAGACCGTCGAGAGCAGGACTTGCGGCACGCCGGTGCGACGGCCGCTCAGAGTCATGATCTCTCCGCTGCAATAATCGCCGAAGACATAGGCCCCGCGTAAGGTCGGGATGCCGGCGCCCCGGTACACGTAGCCGCCCGTGATCGCGCAGCGGGGCCGCTGGTTCCGATATTCGGCCACGGGTGGCACCAGGCCAGCGGTCTGGCAGCCGGTCCGCGGCTGGAAGCAGTGGGCCCCCTCCATAATCCGCCACCCGTAGTTCGCTCCTCGGCGGATGAGGTCGATTTCTTCCCAGTCATCTTGGCCGACGTCGGCCGCCCAGAGCTCGCCGGTCTCCCGGTCGAAGGAAAAGCGCCAGGGGTTTCGGAGCCCGTACGCGAAGATCTCCGGGCGTCCCCCGCCGGCCGCGAACGGGTTGTCCGCGGGAATGGCGTAGGGCGTCCCACGGTCCACGTCAATCCGAAGGATCTTTCCCAGCAACTCCTCGCGGTTCTGGCCCCGGTTTCCCGGATCGCCGCCTGAGCCGCCATCGCCGCGCGCGATGTACAAGAAGCCGTCCGGACCGAACTCCACCATGCCCCCATTGTGGTTGGCATACGGCTGGGGGACGGTCATGAGCACCTTTTCAGTCGTCTCAGACTGGTTCGGATTCTCCGACGCATGGTACTCGGCCACGACCGTCGCGCCGTCCGGCCCGCGGGTATAGCTCACGAGGTAGCGCCGGTTCCGGCGGTACTCGGGATGGAAGGCCACGCCGAGGAGGCCGCGCTCTCCACCCGATCGTACACGACTGGTGAGATCGAGAAAGGGAGCGTCGAGCAGCCGTCCCTTCTGGATGATGCGGATCCGGCCGGGCTGTTCCACCACGAAGAGCCGGCCGCTGTCGTCTCCGGCGTGGGTCAGGTACAGGGGGCTCTCGAGGCCGGCCGTCACGATCGGGATGAGCTCGAGGGCCGGGGCCGCATCGACCGGCAGCGGTGCGCCCGCACTCACCGGCAGTGCCAGGTCCGGCTGCCCGCCGATCGCCAGCAGCAGCCAGAAGACCCTGCCGATCACCCTCATGAGAGCTCTCCCAGTCCCGCACGCATTCATCACAGATCAGGCACAGATCAGGCACGGATCAGGCTGTCCCGGGCTCCCCCCCTGACTCAGCCGGTGTTTCGAGATAGTCGATCAAAGCGCGATAGGTGAGTTCGCGTGTGCCGGCTTTGGTCATCGCCGGGTCGCTCACGTTGCCCTCCAGCCAGACGCGGTCCTTGACGTGCGCCTGCGCCTCATTGCAGAGCGTCCACATGTCGTGCAGAAAGCCTTCCGGGAGCCCGACCTGGACGCCTTCCGACTCGATCCGATCATCCAGGATCGCGAGCAAATCCGAGATCGCCTGATCGGGCCGATAGGGTCCCGGCGTGAACCCGAACGACTGGTTGGCCTGGGCCTCCTGACGGGCTTGCTCCACCAGGTCGCGCATGTATTCTTTGAGCAGGCCGATCAGATGGCCACTCAGTCGCATAACAACCGCCAAACGCACCTCGTGAAGCGTATCTCGCAAACAATCTTATCAGATGCGAGCGACGCCTTCTGCACGACGCTTCACGAACGACGAGATACGATTCCCCCGCCTTGGGGCGCAGATGCCGTTATTATCCGAAATGGTTCAATGGGTCGCAAGACCCCTTCCCTAGCCCGCATGATTCACGAAGCGTGAACACTGCGCCCTACGGGCTTCGACTTCGGCCCCGTCGGAACGGGGCCTGCGCTCAGGGCTAGCCCTGAGCAGGTGCCACGCACCGTGTCGAAGTCGGCCAGGAAGCCAGGGCTTCCTGGCCGACGGTTATGAATGAAAGCGTAGCTTTCATGAATAATCCGGGCTAGAGAG
>JAHRHE010000146.1 GCA_020027965.1 Nitrospirota bacterium
CTCGTGGATCAGGACCGGCCGGTAATCCGCCTGGATGCGCGTGATCATCTGGTTGTTCCCCTCGCTCCGCTTCAGGGATTCCAGAATCGCCTCACGGGTGGAGACCACGAGCCGGAGCTCACGACCGATCAGGAGTTCGAGGTGATCCAGCGCGCGCAGGTCCTGCGGGTCCACCACAGCAATCGTGAGCAGGCCATCACGTTCCTCGATCGGCACAAAGCAGTACTGGCGCATCCATTCCACCTGGATCGTGGAGAACAACTCCGTGTCCACCCGGAAGTCGGTCAACGGGTCATAGGGGACGCCATACAGATCGGCGAGGGCTTCCGCGACTGCCTGGTCTGGGAGCAGGTTCTCCCCGACGATGATCGCGCGGAGCTTTCGGTCTGAACCGTTCGCGCGCTCGAGCAAGCGCTCAATCTCCTCCGGCGGAAGTAGTTGACGTCTGAGCAGAATATCCGCCAGCGAAGCCTGTTTGACGAGTGTGGCCATGGGCTTGTCCCTTTAGTACATAACGGTCAAGGCGAGAAATGGAGTGACGGCAAGCCGCCCGCCGGGATGGTCAACCGCTGGCCTACGCGGATCACGTCGCTCTGCAACTTATTGGCAGTTCTCAACTCGTCCACCGTAATCCCGTACTGGCCCGCGAGTGTCCCCAACGTGTCGCCTGGCTCGACGATGTGGTGACTGGGGCGGTCCTGGCTCGCCGGCGCACTGATCAGGCGACTCGCCGGCTCTGCTTCGGGAGATGGAACACGATCGCTGGTCGCCTCGCTCTTCGCAGGCGGGGGGGACCCTTTAGCCGAGGCAGGCTTTCCGGGTTTGGCAGTGGATTTGCTCCGGTTCCCAGCCAACCCTTTTCTCACCTGTTCCAGCTCACCGGTCAGCTTCTCAAGTTCACTCGTCAGAGAAGCCACCGACGCTTCCAGCTCTTTCACGCGGCCCTGCATCGTACCCTCCGCGGCCCTCGCTTCAGCCAGGGCCTGCTGCAAGGGTGGCAACTGGACCGCTTGGGTCTGCAGCTCCAGTTTCGTTTGGCGGAGCTGATCCCGCTCGCTGCGCAGCGCCGTGAGCTCTGTCTGCTTGGCATCCAGGGCCTGCTGTTGATCGGCTCTTCCTCGACGGAGCTGCGTATCGGCCTTGCGCAATTCCGCGCTCTCTTGGAGGAGCAGCGGGAGTTGGCGTTGCAGCTCCTGCAATTCCGCCTTTTGTTTGGCCGCTCCAATGCGGGTCGACGCCATCTCCTCCCGAAGTGTCGCTGCCTCTGTTCTCAGTTCTCGCAAAACATAGTCCGTGCGACGCTGGACTTCGCGGGATTCCTGATCCGGCGTCATCGGTTGATAGCCGGCGCAGCCGGCTGAGAGTATGCTCAGGGCGACGAGACAGCACAAGTTCACAAAGCGCATCTGTCTCAACAACATGGGGCTACCACTGGTTATACGGCGTCCCATTGAAGCCCACGAGATCACTGCCGCTGTGGACGTCGAATACGCCACCCTCGGCCTGATCCAGGATTTCCTGCCAGGTGCTGTCTGATTTGGTGAAGGGGTCCACCGGAATCCCCTTAAGGTAGCCGGCCGAGGCCAGTTCCGCCAACGTGGCTGGATATGTTCCACGGTCAGCTCTGTATTGATCAAGCACGTCCCGTATCGTGAACAGGTTGTGCTTGAGCGCGGTCTCCTTGGCTTTGATCGCGGACTGGTAATACGACGGCGTGGCCAGGGTGGCAAGGATGCCGACGATCGTGACGACCATCATGAGTTCGATAATGGTGGTCCCGTGCTGATGCCTCAGTGTGTGTCGCATCGCGTACCTGCTCACTGCACCACCACCACCGCACGCTCGACCGTAACCGGGACGTGTTTGCCGCCAGCCCCGGAGACCGTGGCTTGCTGAATGGTCAGGGGCGAGGTGCCCGGACCCTTCGCCTGGAAAAAGAGTCTCGCCAGTACTCCGCTGCCGGAAACCGGCGCTCCTTGTCGTCGCAGATGGAGCGCCACTTGGCCCACTGCGGGGTTGGCCGACAATGAGGCTGCAGCCGGCACGTTGTCCCGCTTCAGCATCTCTCCATCCATGACCCGTCGAAACTCCAGCACCTGAGGATTGTAGGTCACGCTCACGATAGACTCCGTGAGGCTGTCGAGCTGGTCCGCCGTCAGGTCCACCGCCACTTCCTGACCGACCGCCGCGGCGAGCTGAGAAGGCCGAATCGCCAGCACTCCGGCGCCGCGGGCGAGCATGTCCGGCTTGGCTTGGGGTGGGGGCGGAAGGGCAGGCTGTGGAGAAACCGTCGGTGGTTGCGGCGCAGGCTGGAGGGGCGCAGCCTGCGAGGAAGCTTGCGGGGCAGCCGGCGCACCGGCAGGCACAGGCGGGGTGACCGGCGCCGTCGATTGAATGGACGTGCCCCCCGGTGCCGGGACAGTCATGGGTCTGCCGACCGGCTTCAGCGAACCGTCCTGGAACTCTGTTGAGAAGAGCGGGGTCGTCGCATAGGTGGCTTCGGTGCCGGACCAGAAGGCCTGCGCCTCGAAGTTCGGAGTGGCGATATTCCGGACAATGTGAGTTGTAATCGTCAGAACCACCTCCGTCGTAACGCTATCTTGGGTAGTCGAGTCGAACAGGCGGCCCAGGATCGGAATATCGCCGAGGACCGGCACGGTGACGCGGGCCTTGCGTTCTTCATCCTGGAGTAAGCCGGCGAGGACCACGGTTTCTTCGTCCCGCATATTCAGGATCGTCTCCGCTGTGCGAGTGCCGAATCGGAACTGCTTGATCTCGGGACTGGCCTGCAAGGTAACCTGATCCCCGAGCCGGGTGACTTCCACCTTCAGCTTCAGCGTGAGTTCGTCAATGAGGTTCACGGTGGGCTCGACAGTCAGCTTAATGCCGGTATCCTTGAACTCGATCGAGGTCACGGTGGAGGTGGTCGGCACGGCGCCGGTCTGCGCCTGCCCCGGGAGGACATTGGTCGTCGAGAGGAGGATGGGTTGCTTATCGCCGATGCTGATCGAGGCGGACTTATTGTTCACCACTCGGAGCTTCGGAGCCGCCAAGGTCTTGGCATTGGATTCCTGCTTAAAGAAATCCAGCAAGACAGTCGTCGGGAGCAAAAAGAGATAGCTGCTTGACCCCAGACTCGTCAGTTGTTGGAGGGTAAACACCTGGGCATTCGTCGAGAACGTCCCGGTGAAACCGGGCGGGACGACGCCAGCCCCAGCGTTCTTTGCGAAGTTTTGCCCGTACTTGAGACTCTTAGTCCGGTCCACCTCCAGCACTTCGACTTCGAGCTCCACCTCCGACTCGCGATGATCAACGGCCATGATCATCCGTTCCGCCAGTTGCAGCTTGGCCGGCTGATCCCGGATCACCAGGGCATTGATGTGTTCGTCCACATAGACCCGCTTGCTCTCCAACATGGTACGGACCAGGTTCACGACGTCCTTCGCCTTGGCGTTCGACAGGTAGAACGTGCGGATCATCAGGTCCTGGTACTGGTCCTGTTTGGGCTTCGTGTTGGGGATGATCAGAAGCGTGTCGGGGCCGATGCGCCGGGCGAGCAGGGCATTGGTGTTCAGAATCAGGTTCAGCGCCTCATCGAACGGCAGGTCCTTGATGAAGATCGTGATCGGATCGTCCTTCACCTCTTTGTCGAACACCACATTGAGGGCGGCGGACCGGGCCAGGATCTCGAACACCTCCTTCAACTTGGCGTTCTGGAACCGCAAGGTGATAGGCTGGCTGGAAGCGCCGAAGTACTTCGCGGCCCGCTGGCGCGCAGTGGTCGCGGTAATGCCATCAAGCGCCTGCGTGAGCGTGGGGTCCAGTTGGACGGCATGCTCGTAGGCGTCCAGTGCTTCATCAAACCGCCCCAGGCCGCGGAGTTTCTCGGCAGTCTGCAACTGATCGCGGGCTTCTTTCAGCCGCAAGGCGTCGTTCATGGCGGCGTGATGTTCACGCTGAGCAGGATTCAGCCCCAGCGCCAACTTGAACTCGTGCAAGGCTTCCGCGAGTCGATTGTTCTGCAGGTGCTGGCGCCCCTCGCGGTAATGCTGCTCGGCGGCGACCGTTTTGGCATGCTCCAGCCGTTGCTCGATAGCCGAGTCATGGGGATCCTTCTTCAACGCCTCGCGATAGACCGCTACTGCGCCATCCCAGTCCCCCAGCGCTGCCAACTGTTCGCCCCGCCGGACATCGGACGTGGCGCAGGCTGTGGTCACGAGACAGACAAGGAGCAGCCCTCTGAAGATTGTGCGTCTCATCCTGTCACCTCTGTGGCGTTCGGCCTCACTCTCGCCGGCGCAAGTGCAGTTCGCCTTTCTGCGTATCCAGCGTCACCAGGAACCTATCCAGAAACGTGAGCCCGAGGAGCCCATCCACGCCGGTCGGCGCATCAGGGAGATCGTGGATCGCCACAGGGACCTTGGCCACCTCCGCCGCGCCGACCGCGAGGGCATCGAGGCGAGCCACATCCGCCCGCACGGGACCACCCGCGGTGTTCAACGTCACGGTGCTGAGGTACGAACTGGGCAGGATGCCCGCATCACGCGCGACCTGATTCGACAGGATCGTGATGTTTGCGCCGGTATCCACGATCAGTTTCGCGTCGCGCGACCCGTTGAGCCTGGCCTGCACGACCAGCGAATGGCCCACGCGGAAGACCGGCACAGTGATGTCCGCGGGCGTCTCCGTCGCCGCATCGGCAGCCACGGCCTCAGCCTGCTCGCGGGGACCCACTGGTGACGGCGAAGTCTGAACAGAAGATATAGGTGCCGAAGGGCTCCCCTGGTGGACGACCGTGCACTGGCCCGCCTGCGGCGGGCTGTCGGTGAAAATGCTTCTGCCCGAGGAGTCCACACACTGGTACATGATCGCCCAGACCGGTTGGGCAGCAGGGAACACCCCTGGCCCAAGGAAGAGCATCAGAAATACCACTCGGCACTTGAAACTCAGCTCAAGAAATCGAATGCTCACCAGCAAGGCAATCACCCTCACAGCACGAATTTCATCCCGACTGCGTAAAGCCCGTCCCACCCGAAGGGCAAGTGCCGAACCCAACGCACTTCGACCAGCGTCGGCGTCCTGGCCCAGGGCACCGGCATAGGCATGTGCAGTCGCAGCACCTCATGCACCTGCGGAGCATGCTCGATCAAGAGGCACAGGCCACCGTTGCCGACGTTGACCGTGAGGCCGGCGCCTTCTTCGCCATGACTGACCGCCTCCTGATCAAGCTGATCAAGCGGCGCACTGGATTCGTAACGCACCAGCCGCATGAGCGGGAACCGGTCCCCTCGTTGTTGCTCCCCGGTGACCTCGCTCCAGTCGGTCCACTTGTTGTGCAGAGGAAACATGAACAGCTTCTACCGCGAGCCTCTGTTCAAGTTCTCCATGTGATGGGTTGCTCTTTTTCTGTCTTCAGGCTCTCTGTACGGCACAGGTCTGTCACCATCATGTGGTGATACGAGTGATGAATCCAGGATGCTTTTACGCCGGAACCAAGAGCGCAACAACCCCCTCAAACGAGGGCCCCCCTCGAACGAGGGGGGTTGACTTCTTGAAATGGAAATCGCTAGGCTCCAGCCCCAGTATTCCTGAAGCCGTCGCATCGTGGATTCCCCTTCAAGCTGGGCTCGGTTCTAAGAAAATTGAGGGCTAAGGGATTGCAGTGACTGGGTATTGGGGTTATACTCCCGTGCCGATGCAAGCGGCCTTTTCCCCGGGGAACCATCAGTTTAATCAACCGGTTCACTCTCGCGAAAGGAGGAGATGATGTCATTGGGCAGAATTTTGGTGGTAGATGATGAGGCGAATGTCAGAAAGACGGTGAACTTGGCATTGACCAAGGCCGGCTATGATGTCGTGGAGGCCGAAGACGGAGAAAAGGGCATTCAAGCGATTCGATCAGGGGATAATCCTCTGCTGGTGGACACAATTATTTGCGACATTTATATGCCGAAGATTAACGGAGTGGAGGCGATCGCATATTTTCGATCTCAATTCCCCTCGGTCCCTGTGATCGTGATGACCGGGCAACCCGACGTCCATAACGCCAGCACGTTGTTCAAGCAGGGGGTCGTGGATTATTTGGTCAAGCCGGTTGAGGCGGATAAGCTCGTGGCTGTGGTCAAGAAGGCCACGAAGGAGCACGTCCTCTTCAAGGACCAATTCAAAACCTGACAGGACGGCTCCCTCATCGAGCAGAATGGCTTTGCATCTCATTCTGTTGCTCCACACACGATTCACGAGGAAAACCTAACCTGTGTACGTTGGGGTTGAGGTAAGCATGTGATGGCCCCACGCCCTTCACCTGGCTCGGTACCACATCCGGATCGCCGAACGACGCCTCGCAGAGAACAAGATCGCTTGTTCGCCCGTCGAGAGCGGGAGTTAGAAGCTGCGCGTCGTATTTCGCAGGCGCTGTCTCAGCACGTGCAGCTCGACGAATTGGTCGAAACGGCGCTGCACAC